>CAWVZX010000037.1:0-9438 GCA_963934755.1 uncultured Arcobacteraceae bacterium
TGAGAGTTCAGAAAATATTTTATTGTTAAAATCATACTCACTATTTTCCTTATCTAAATTCCATAGTCTAAAATTTATAAAACTATGTATTTTATTTGTGAGTTTTAAATCACATAATTGAAACATTGGTTTTAAATACTCACTGAGTGTTAGATTCATTTCATTTTTATTGTAACTATTAAGTGAAAAATTAATTTGTTTTATTGATTTATGTAAAAATATATTTAAATCAAATTTATTGAGGTAATAGCCTGTTGTTGTAATATGAACTTTAAAATTATATTTTAGTGAAATATCTAAATATTTCTCTAAATTAGATAATGCCAAAGGATCACCAAATACATGAAATGCAATATCCTTAGTATATGCTTGAAGTTGAATTAAAATTTCTTCAAAAAAATCTAAACTTATGGTATTTGTTTTAGCCTCTTTTGTAGGACAAAAACTACAGGTTAGACCACAAATATTTGTAAGCTCGATATAGACTTTATGAAATTTATATTGCATTTTTAACTAATTTAATATTTTGAGTAAGTATAGTCATATTTTTTCTGATAAAAAAAGAAAGTTTTAAAACTCTCTTTAGTTTATAATTAATTGCCAGTATCATAGTTTAAGCTTCTGGACCTGCTGCTGTAAAGTCAAAGTTACTATCTGGAGTCAAGTATTTTTTAAAGTTATTTCTATACATTGTAGCAAGTTTACGCGCTGTTTCATCATACATATTTTTATCTTCCCATGTATTTCTAGGATTTAGCACTTTCGTATCAACGCCATCTAGAGTTTTTGGGATTGATAGGTTAAATAAAGGTAATGTTTCAAATTCGCTTGTTTCAATTTTACCATCTAAAATTCCAGTAATACACGCTCTTGTATTTTTAATACTCATTCTTTTTCCAACACCATATTTACCACCAGTCCATCCAGTATTAACAAGATAAACATTTACATTGTGTTTTTTAATTTTTTCACCAAGAAGTTTGGCATAAACAGTAGGGTGTAAAGGTAAAAATGCTTCACCAAAACAAGCACTAAAAGTAGCAGTTGGCTCAGTTATACCTCTTTCTGTTCCTGCTACTTTAGCTGTATAACCACTTAAAAAATAATACATTGCTTGTTCGCGAGTAAGTTTAGATACAGGAGGTAATATACCAAATGCATCTGCACTTAAAAATATAATATTTGTAGGATGTCCACCTGTCATGGATTCTTGAAAGTTATCTATATATTCAATTGGATATGAAACTCTTGTATTTTCGGTTTTACTACAATCATCATAGTCAACTAAATTTTGACCATTATCTTCCTTATAAACTACATTTTCAAGGATTGAGCCCCTTTTGATTGCTGTGTAAATTTCTGGTTCTGTTTCCTTATTTAAGTTAATTACTTTAGCGTAACACCCACCTTCTAAGTTAAAAACACCCTCATCATCCCAGCCATGTTCATCATCACCAATAAGTGCTCTTTGTGGATCTGTGGAAAGAGTAGTTTTACCTGTTCCTGATAAACCAAAAAATAATGCAGTATTACCATTTTTACCAATATTTGCAGAACAATGCATGGGAAGCTTACCTTCTAATGGAAGCCAGTAATTCATCATGGAAAAAATACCTTTTTTCATCTCTCCTGCATACCAAGTTCCCCCAATAATTGCTGTATTTTCTTCTATATTAAAGACAACAAAAACTTCTGAATTTAATCCATGTTGCTTCCATTTTTCATTGACAATTTTACAAGCATTGTAAACAGTAAAATCAGGCTTGAAACTATCTAGTTCTTCTGTCTTAGGCATAATAAACATATTATCGATAAAATGGGCTTGCCATGCAATTTCAGTTATGAATCTAATAGATTTTTTACTTGTAGGGCTAGCCCCACAATATACATCAGATACATACAAATCTTTAGCACTTAATTGATCTCTCGCTTTTTCTAAAAGTTCTTCATAAATTTCTTTAGAAATTTTTTGATTTATATCGCCCCAGGCAATATATTTCTCAGATGGCTCCTGACTAACAAAATACTTATCTTTTGGACTTCGTCCTGTAAATATACCTGTTTCAATAATTGTAGCACCATTATATGCAATAACTGCACCATCGTAATCTATGGCATTATTTATAAGATTTTCTCTATCAAGATTTCTAAAAATCTTCTTTACACTTTTCAAGCCAATTGAATTTTTAATTTCTAACATTTTTTTCCTATTTAAATATTGATAAAAGTACACCAGCTACAACTGCTGAACCAATAACACCTGCAACATTTGGACCCATTGCATGCATTAATAATATATTTGATTTGTCATATTCTTGACCAACCTTACTTACCACTCTTGCCGACATAGGAACAGCAGATACACCAGCCGCACCTATTAATGGATTTATTTGTTTATCGCTATGACTTAACTTATTCATTATTTTTGCCATAATAACACCTGCTGCTGTACCTGCACTAAATGCAATTAGACCTATTATCATAATCCCCATTGTATCTAATACTAGAAATTTATCAGCAGCAAGTTTTGAACCTACACCGAGACCTAAAAATATTGTAACAATATTTATAAGTGAATTTTGCATTGTATCACTTAGTCTATCAACTACACCAGATTGTTTAGCAAAATTTCCTAAAGTAAATGCTCCAATCAGTGGAGTTGATTCTGGTAAAACTAAAATAGCCATCATTAATATTAAAATCGGAAAGAAAAGTTTTTCTAATCGATGAACTTTTCTTAACTCTGGCATTTTAATTTTTCGCTCAGCTTCAGTAGTGAGTGCTTTCATGATTGGAGGTTGAATTACAGGTACTAGTGCCATATAACTATATGCAGCAACAGCAATAGTTCCAAGCATTTCAGGAGCTAATCTATTTGCAATAAAAATAGATGTAGGACCATCTGCTCCCCCAATTATTGATATAGCACTTGCAGTTTGTAAATCAAATCCAATCATCGTTGCTCCTACTAATGAACCAAAAATACCAAATTGTGCAGCTCCTCCTAGAATTGCAGTTTTTGGATTAGCAAGTAGGGGGCCAAAATCTGTCATAGCTCCAACACCCATAAAAATAAGTAGTGGAAAGAATTCATTTGCTATACCCATATTGTAGATGATACCCAACATACCCTCAGGACCTGCCATATGTGCAAGTGGTATATTTGCAAGTAAGCCACCAAAGGCAATTGGTAACAATAATAAAGGTTCAAATCCTTTAGCTATTGCTAAATAAAATACAATCCCAATTACGATAAACATAATGATTCTTCCCCATGTTTGTTCAAATGCTGTCATTAATCTAGAGTCTGCTGCGTTAGGCTCATCAGTCATAACATCATCTTTTGGACTTATTAATGCTTTAATGCCTGTTGTGTCATAAAAAGAAATCACTAGTTGAGTGATTGTTTTACTTTTATATTCATCTTGCGCTGTTTCGGGTATTTCTGCACTATTAGCAAATGCATTAATACTGATAATAGACAGGAACATTATAATGATAACAGAGATAATTTTTTTATTCATTGTTTTCTCCAAACTTTACTTGTCTCTAACTAGCAATAATTGCTATAGTTTGACCCTCTTCAACAGCATCATTTGGCTTAACAGGAATGGCAACAATACTTCCTGTAGCAGATGCCTCAATATCTATTTCCATTTTCATTGCTTCTAATATAGCAACAACTTGACCTTTTTCAACTTTTTGTCCAACTGTAACTAAAATTTTCCAAACATTTCCATTTACACTTGCAGCAACTTTTACATCTGAATCATTTGATGCTAGGGGTGCTGGAGCTTGAGACACTTCTGCTGCTATAATTGGAGCAACTATTTGAATATCTGCATTACCTTCTGCAACTTGAACACTAAATTTTTTACCATCTACAACTACTGTATAATTTCCATCAGCCATTTGTGAATTTCCTTTTTTTTCTATTTTTTGATCACTAATTTTTCTTATATTTAATGGAGAATCACCTTTTAAGAATGCGATACCTTTTTCATCACAAGCAGCAGCAATAAATATATTCTCTTCTGTTGTTTCTAAACCTTCAATTTCCAGTCTTTCTTTCCAAGCAGCAATTGATTTTGTAACATCTCTATCTGCAATATCTATTGGATTTTCTTTTGTAGGTTTAAGTTTTAATTTTTTACTAGCTAATTTAACTACTTCTGCATCTGGTTCAACTGGCGTTTTACCAAAATATCCAAGTACCATTTTCCCATATCCTGGTGCAATTTGTTTCCAGGGACCAAAAAATACATTTGCATAGGCTTGTTGCCAATAAAATTGAGACACAGGTGTAACTGATGTTCCATATCCACCTTTTTCTACAACTTCTCTCATAGCTTTTATAACTTCTGGAAATTTATCCAGAGTATCATTATCTCTCATCATTTGTGTATTTGCAGTTAATGCTCCACCTGGCATTGGCGAAAATGGAATTAATGGAGAAACTTGTGTTGCCTCAGGTGGCATCATATAGTCGCTTAAGCAATCCTTTAAAGTTTCTTGATATGTTAGAATCTTATCTATACTTAAACCACCAAGATCGTAATTTGTACCTTTAATAGCATGTAACATGGTTAATATATCAGGTTGTGACGTGCCACCACTTACGGGTGAGTTTGCTAAATCTATACCATCGGCACTCGCTTCAAGTGCTGCTAAATATGCAGCAATACTTATACCAGCTGTTTCATGTGTATGAAATCTAATGTGTGTATCTTCGCCTAATAACTTTCTGGACATTTTGATTGTTTCATATACTTTATTAGGATTTGCAGTACCACTTGCATCTTTAAAGCAGATTGAATCATATTCTAAACCACTATCTAAAATTTGTCTTAAGGTATTTTCGTAAAAAAGTACATCATGAGCACCCTTACATCCTGGTGGTAAATCCATCATTGTAATTACTGCTTCATGATTTAAACCATGTTTTTTGATACATTGTGCTGAATATTCTAAATTATTTACATCATTTAAGGCATCAAAATTTCTAATTGTACTTGTGCCATGTTTAGCAAACAATTTAGCATGTAAATTAATTAAGTCTCTACTACCTGTATCTAACATGACAGTATTAATTCCACGAGCTAGAGTTTGTAAGTTTGCCTCTGGACCCACAATTGCTCTAAATTTATCCATCATTTCAAAAGCATTTTCTTGAAGATAAAAATAAAGTGATTGGAATCTTGCCCCACCACCAAATTCAAAATGGGTAATACCAGCTTCTTTTGCAGCTTCTACAGCTGGAAAAAAATCATTCATAAGAACGCGACCTCCAAATACAGATTGAAAACCATCTCTAAATGTTGTGTCCATTACATCAATATATTTTTTTGACATTATTATCTACCTTTGTGATTACTATAGTGTATGATTGCTGCTGTAATAACAGCTGTAGTTTTCTTTTCATCACTAACAATAGTGTTTGGTGGCTTCCACGAACTGACTTTTTCTTTTTCTGATAGTGGGAAATACTTTGCTATTAAAAACGACTGTAATTTTAATAAGAAAATCATAATTGTTAAAAATGAAAAAACAATACCCATGCCTAATGCCATAAATTTTAAGGCCTCTGGGACTAAATTTACTTCTTCCATAAATTTCTCCATGTTAATTTGTTTTAAAAAGTAGGGTTAAAGTAACCACTTCAAAGTAAAATTTAATCATTTTATAGAAATAATGCTTTATTGAATATTTAATTTCAGTATAATTCAATTTAAATTTTCAATATTATACTTTTATAAGATAATTTCGCAAAGTTTGTAGATAAAGTTGTCTAATTTGTTTGTAAATGCGATATATTTGCTTTCCATTGTAAATTCCTTATTTATGATTATTACTAAAAAATATAATAAAGATTAATTTAATTGCATAATGCAATTAAAAATGTAAAAGTATTTCAAATTTGTGTTATAATTGTATTAGTATAGACAAGGGATTATATAATGTTTAATATAAATGAGATAATAGAAAAACTCAGAGATGTTTTATCTAGTGAAAAAGATACTGGAAAAGTTTTTGATAAAGAGATAGCAAATGCATTAGACTTAACTAGTGTTAATTTTGCAACAATGAAAAAAAGACAGAGTGTTCCTTTTTCAAATATTTTAGATTTTTGTGCATTAAAAAAAATATCAATAAACTGGATGCTATATGGACAAGACCCAAGTAGTTTAATTGATTCTACTGACAAATATTGGATTAAATATTTTCCAACTATAAATATTAGTGCAGGAGGAGGAGCATATAATACACAAGAAGGCTTTGAAAAACTAGATGTACCAGATTTTTTGATTGATTTAATTGGTGGAAAAGAAAATGTAAAGAATATTGAAGCAATTAATGTGACTGGGGATAGTATGGAGCCTACATTAAACAATGGGAATATCATTTTTATTAATAAAACAAAACAAGATGTTGCAAAAGATGGTATATATGCTTTTATTAATGAGAATGGTTTGTTTGTTAAAAGAATACAAAGAAGAGTTGACGGAGAATTAGATATTATTTCTGATAATAAAGAATATCCTTTGCAAATTGTAAATAAAAATTGTATTGATATTTTAGGCAAAGTTGTTAGCTCTATAGGGAAAGTTTTTTAAGCTACTTCTTAATGTAGTATTTGATATAATAATTTACAATTTAATTTATATGGAGTATTTGCTTGGATAACTATCCCCCCTTGTCTTTAATGTTCACTAAAAAAGGTTCTTTGTGGAATATTTAGTCTTTTTATTTATTTTAGTTATTAGCATTTCATTTCTTTGTTCAATATTAGAATCAATATTGTTATCTACAAATATATCTTATATTTCTGTTTTAGAGCAAACTAATCCAGTTAATGGTAAATTACTTAAAAATATAAAAAAAGATATTGATAAATCTATATCGTCAATTCTTATTCTTAATACATTTGCAAATACTTTAGGTGCAACTGCTATTGGGGTACAAGCTCAAACTATATTTAATAATGATAGTAATTTAGTATTGATAGCTTCAATTGTTTTAACATTTTTAATTTTATTTTTTGCTGAAATTATTCCTAAAACAATAGGTGCGATTTATTGGAAAGAGTTAGCACCACAAGCAGCTAGAATTATTAATATTTTTATTTATATTACCTATCCAATTATAGTTATTGCCCTATTTGTTACAAAAAAGATTAATAAAAACTATAAGGGTGATATAGTATCAAGGGAAGAGTTAATACATAGTGCACTTTTAAGTGAAGAAGATGGAATGATTAATGATATAGAATCTGATATTATCGAGAATGCTTTAAGTTTGAAACAGATCAAAATAAAAGACATACTAACTCCTAGAAGTGTTGTTTTTGCTGTTGAAAAAAATGTTCTAATCAAGGATTTACTGGAAGATAAAAGAACATATAAATTTTCAAGACTTCCAATTTATGATGGTACAATTGATAATATCGTTGGTATGGTCTTAACAAAAAAAATATTTAAACATGGGATTAAGAATCCTGACGTTGTAATAGAAGATATTATGATAAAAGTTGAAAGAATACACGAAAATATACCAGTTCTAAAAGCACTTACTAATTTTACTAAAACAAAAAGTCATATGCTGATTGTTGTAGATGGTTATGGTCAAACAGAAGGAATTGTAACCTTAGAAGATTGTTTAGAAACTTTATTAGGTTTAGAAATAATGGATGAATTGGATACTACAGAAGACATGAGAAAATTAGCTACAAGTAAGATGAAAGCAAAACGAAAAATAAGAGAATTAGAAAACTAAAAGTTTCTCACTATTTTCGTTATAGTATTCTAATTTAAATTGAACAGGAGATTGACTAACTATGGGTAGAGCCTTTGAATATAGAAAAGCAGCTAAGATGAAAAGATGGGGAAATATGTCACGAGTATTTCCCAAGCTTGCCAATGCCATTACAATGGCTGCAAAATCAGGTAGTAATGATCCAGATTCTAATGCAGCATTAAGAAGTGCAATTACAACAGCAAAAACACAAAATTTACCAAAAGATAATATAGAAGCTGCAATTAAAAGAGCTACAGCAAAAGATGCTGGAAATCTTGACGAGGTTAACTATGAGGGTAAATGGAATAATGGAGTCTTGATTTTTGTAGAGACTGCTACGGATAATAGTACTAGAACAGTTGCTAATATAAAAACAATTTTTAAGAAAGCTGGAGGTTCTTTAGTCCCTACAGGTTCTTTGGAATTTCATTTTGATAGAAAAGCTATTTTTGAGATGAAAAAACCAGAAATAGATTTGGATGATTTAGAAATGGAACTGATTGATGCAGGATTAGAAGAAATAAAAGTTGAGGATGATGAGCATATTTCTATATATGCTGATTATACTGATTTTGGGAATATGTCCAATAAGCTTCATGAACTTGAACTGAAATATGAAAAAGGAACACTATCAAGAGTTCCAAACTCACCTATTGAAATAACTGATGAACAAATGGAAGAACTTGCTATTTTATTAGAGAAAATAGAAGATGATGAAGACGTTCAAAATGTTTATACAAACTTGGCATAATAATAGATATTAAAGGTTAAATAATAGCTTCTTTAATTGCATTAATATAGCTTTTATTGGAAAGACTATTATCCTTTTTATAGGCTATATCGAATGCAGTTCCATGATCTACTGATGTTCTTTTTATCGGAAGATTTAAAGAAACATTTATACTTTCCTCAAAATGTAAAGCTTTTAATGGGATGAGTCCTTGATCGTGATACATAGCACAGAAGTATTTATAGTTTTTTCTTACATGTGGTGTAAATGCAACATCCGGAACCAATAAATGAAATTTTTCATTTGTTATTTTTTGGACTTTTTTAATTGCTTTTTTTATAATAAATTCTTCATTGCCTAATACACCATTATCTCCCGAGTGAGGATTAAGTCCTAAAATAGCAATAGGCTGATTTTTACTATCAATAGCTTTTACAAAATCAATTAAAAAACTTACAAGTGCTTTTTCTGTTATTTTTTCTGTTACATTTCTTAATGGAATATGCTCAGTATATAATGCCACAAACATCTCTTTACAGCCAATCATCATAATCGAATTTCTCTTAAAAATATCTCTTAACATATCCGTATGACCAACATAGTTTATGTTTGCTTTACTCCAGGATTCTTTATTAATAGGAAGTGTACATATTGCCTTCACTGTATTGTTTTTAGCTAAATTTATTGCATGTAAAAAAGAGTCATATGAAAATTTACCAGAATCTTTTTTAACCTTACCTGGATGTATATTTATTTTACTGTAAGATCCACTTAAAATAAAATCAGCAGGCATTTTCATGTTAAGTTTTTTTAATACATTTGAAAGAATTGAACTATTTATGCAGTATATTGGTTTACAAAGTTTTGATATTTTCTTATGATTTTCTAAAGCTATTTGTATACCTATACCATTT
>CAWVZX010000038.1:0-9241 GCA_963934755.1 uncultured Arcobacteraceae bacterium
ACAAGGAATTATATATGTTAGTAACAAAACAAGCTCCAGATTTTACAGCAACAGCCGTACTTGCAAATGGCCAAATCGTAGAAGATTTCACATTATCAGAAAACTATGGTAACAAAGGTACCGTTCTTTTCTTTTATCCATTAGATTTTACATTTGTTTGTCCTTCAGAAATTATTGCATTCTCTAAAAGAGTAGATGATTTTAAAGAAAGAGGTGTTAATGTAATTGGTGTATCTGTTGATTCGCAATTTTCACACTTTGCATGGAGAGAAACTCCAGTAAATCAAGGTGGAATTGGTAAAGTAAATATGCCTTTAGTTGCGGATTTAACAAAAAATATAGCAAGAGCATATGATGTATTGCTTGATGATGCTGTAGCGCTAAGAGGTTCATTTTTAATTGATGCAGATGGAACTATCAGACATGCTGTAATAAATGATTTACCATTAGGAAGAAACATTGATGAAATGATTAGAATGGTTGATACAATGTTATACACTAATGAGTTTGGCGAAGTATGTCCAGCTGGTTGGGTTAAAGGCGACGATGGAATGAAAGCATCAACCGAAGGTGTTGCTGAGTATTTAGCTTCACATGAAGGTGCTTTATAAAATTTAACCTTATTCATATAAAAGGAGGGGCTGTTGTCTCTCCTTTTTTTATATTTTAAATCTCAATATAATAGCTATGATAGAAATTTAAACATTACTAATTTACTTCTTTTTACTAAGTAGCTCTTATAAGAAAAAGTAAATAAAACTTAGATATAATCGTAAAATAAATAAATTAATACTATAGGGATAATATACTATGAGAGATTGGCTAGATAAATATAAAGATGACACAGTAAGAACTCAAATGTACTACGCAAAGCAAGGTCGTATTACAGAAGAGATGATGTATGTAGCGAAAGAGGAAAATTTAGAGCCTGAGCTAATAAGAAGTGAAATAGAACGAGGTAGATTAATCATACCTTCAAACATAAACCATGTAAATCAAAATCCGATGGCAATCGGAATAGCTAGTAAATGTAAAATTAATGCAAATATTGGTTCGTCTGCATTAGCTTCTGATATTCAAGCTGAAATAGAAAAAGTCGATGTATGCTTAAAATATGGTGCAGATACTATTATGGATTTATCAACTGGTGGTAACCTTGATGCAATCAGAGAAGCTGTGATCGAACACTCAACTGTGCCTATTGGAACTGTACCAATATATCAAATAATACATGACTGTGGGAATGATATTAATAATCTTAATATTGAAGTTATGCTATCAACCTTAGAAAAACAAGCACAACAGGGTGTAAGTTACTTTACTATTCATGCCGGTTTTTTACTTGAAAATATGCCTTTAATTGCTCAAAGAAAAATGGGTATTGTTTCAAGAGGTGGTTCTTTAATGGCTTCTTGGATGATGCACTACCATAAAGAAAATCCATTTTATGAGGCATTTGATGATATATTAGAAATCTGTGCAAAATATGATGTATCATTATCATTGGGAGATAGTTTAAGACCAGGTTGCTTAGCCGATGCTTCAGATCCCGCTCAATTAAATGAATTAAAAGTATTAGGTGAACTTACACTTAAAGCCTGGGAAAAAGATGTTCAAGTTATGATTGAGGGGCCAGGACATGTTCCTATAAATGAAATCGAAAGAAATATGAAACTAGAAAGAGAATATTGTCATGAAGCTCCATTTTATATATTAGGACCACTTGTTACAGATATAGCAGCAGGTTATGATCATATATCATCAGCTATTGGAGCGGCAGTTGGTGGGTGGCATGGATGTAGCATGCTTTGTTATGTAACGCCAAAAGAGCATCTAGGACTTCCCAATGCTGAAGATGTAAGAGATGGAATCATTGCATATAAAATTGCTGCTCATGCTGCTGATATTGCGCGTGGAAGAAAAAATGCAAGAGATATTGATGATGAAATGAGTGATGCAAGATATAATTTTGATTGGAATAAACAATTCGAATTATCATTAGATGGCGATAGAGCAAAAGAATATCATGATGAGACTTTACCCCAAGATGTATTTAAAGAAGCAGAATTTTGTTCAATGTGTGGACCAAAATTCTGCTCATATAAAATCACAAGAGAGATTGTTGCAAATCATCCTGAATTATCAGAAAATAATATATAAATAAAAAAGGAAAATGATGGCGAATATTGCTGATATTAATGAAAAATTAAAATCTGTTATATATCCAGGATTTTCAAAATCAATAATTGATTTTGGATTTGTGAAAGATGTAGATTTAAATGGAAATGATGTAACTATTACTGTAGATATTACTTCTAGTGCTCCTGAAGTAGAAAGTGCTATAAAAAGTGACATAACTAAAGTATTGAAAATTTTAGGTTTAGATATTGTTCATGTTATAGTTATAAAACCAGTTGTTCCTAAACAACAAAGTAACTCTAAAAGTGGTAAGAATATTGCTCCTCAAGTTAAAAATTTTGTAATGGTGAGCTCAGGTAAAGGTGGTGTTGGAAAATCAACTACTTCTGTAAATTTAGCTGTATCACTTGCCATGCAAGGTAAAAAAGTTGGACTATTAGATGCAGATATTTATGGGCCTAACATTCCTCGTATGGTAGGTTTAGAAAATGAGAAACCAGAAACAATTGGAAATAAAGTTATACCTTTTCGAGCTTATGGTATAGAAATTATGTCTATGGGTTCTTTAATTGATCAGGGCCAAGCATTAATGTGGAGAGGAGCAATGGTTACAAAAGCTATTACTCAACTAATAAAAGATATTGCATGGGGGGATTTAGATGTATTGGTTATCGATATGCCTCCAGGAACTGGCGATGCTCAACTAACTTTAGCTCAAAGTGTTCCCGTTGCTGCTGGTATTAATGTAACAACACCACAGCATGTTGCACTTGATGACTCAAGAAGAAGTTTAGATATGTTTCAAAAACTTCACATTCCAGTTGCTGGAATTATAGAAAACATGTCTGGATTTATTTGTCCGAATTGTGAAACAGAGAGTGACATATTTGGAAAAGGTACATGTGAAGAATTAGCAAAAGAATATGACACAAAAGTATTAGCAAGTATTCCTATTGAACCTAGTATAAGAATTGGTGGAGATGAAGGTAAGCCAGTAGTTTACTTTTATCCTGACAGTGCAAGCGGTAAAAGATATTTAAGAGCTGCTGAGTCATTATGGGAAAATATAGTTCAATCAAATAAAGATGGGGCTATAAGTAATGATGCAATTCAACCAAATTTACCTGCAGGAGTGAGTGCTTGTAGTACCGAAGGGCAAGCTCACAAAGCAAAAAAGCAAGCAGAACAAAGTTCTAAAACAGATACAAGTGGGTGTGGATGTAGTAAGTAATTACCTACTATAATTACCTAGCAAAAGGCTTTATCTGTATGGTAAAGCCTTTTTTATAAATCCTTATAACTAATTCTTTGAAAATGTGTTAGCGCAATAGCAATAGCATCTGTAATATCTGGAGGTTTAATTTCTTGCTTAATCCCCAATATTTTTTTTACCATAAAAGCAACTTGTTCTTTTGTGGACTTACCATTACCAGTAACTGCTTTTTTAACCTGCAAAGGGGTATATTCGCTAAAAGTACCAATTTCTAATAGAATCTTTAAGCTAAGTGCTCCTCTAAACTGAGCTAACTTTATAACAGTTTTTGGATTAAAAGCAAAAAACATATCTTCAATAGCTACTTGATCAACTTTATGTTGTTTTAAAATGATGTCAACTCCTTCAACTAATTCTAAAATTTGCTCTTGTAAATTTCTACTTTTAATTTTAATTAAACCAGCTTCTACTAATCGCGGTTTTTTTAAACTTTTCACATTTGGCACATTCTCAACAATCGCATAACCACAATTGATTGTCCCTGGATCTATTCCTAATATTTTCAATTAATTCACACCTTTTCACATATATTCATTCTTTATTCACATATGAATATTTAATTTGTCGTAATATTATCATATTTTGGATATAATAATACATACTAATAATAGGAATGTAGAACTTGACAACAAAAAATATATTATTGGCATTAGAAAATGAAGTATCAAAAAACGACTTCAACAATGTGCTAAAACAATTAATATACAAAAAAACCTCTTCAAATAATGAATTAGCTGTTTTTGAAGTTAATAACAAATATATCGCAAATTTTATAAAAACAAAATATACTATCCTTTTGCAGGATATATTAGAAAATATGACAAATATTAAGCCATCTATTGAGATAAATATAATAGGTGGGCGGAGAAAAAACAGAAAAAATCTCTTTGATTTAGTACAATCAAATTCAAATGAAGATAGTACAATTTTAAATCAGTCATTCACTTTTGACTCTTTTGTAGTAGGTAAATCAAATGAAATGGCTTATAATTCAAGTAGAGCTGTTTCTGAAAAGCCAGGAACACAATATAATCCACTATTTATTTATGGTGGTACTGGTTTAGGAAAAACACACTTATTACAGGCTATAGGTAATGATGCAATTTCTAAAGATAGAAATGTTATTTATGTAACTATCGAACAATTTATGAATGATTTTTTATTTAGCATGAAAAATAAAAATTTGGAATATTTTAAATCAAAATATAGAAAATGTGATTTATTATTAATTGATGATGTTCAATTTTTAACTGGAAAAGAAACAACTCAAGAAGAATTTTTTCATACTTTTAATGAGCTTAAAAATGCAAATAAACAAATTGTATTAACAAGCGACAGATTGCCTTCTCAAATAGCAGGCTTGGCAGATCGAATTAAAAGTAGATTTGAACATGGATTAAAAGCACATATAGATTTACCTGAACTTGAAACAAAAATTTTAATTATAGAAAAGAAAAGTGAATTAAATGGTATAAAACTAACAAAAGATATAGTACAATATATAGCTACAAATTTAGGTAATTCCGTAAGAGAAATTGAAGGTGTACTTATACAAATAAATGCAAATGCAAATTTATTAGGTATAGATATAAATATTGAATTAGTACAAAGAGTTTTAAAAGATCAAATAAAAGAAAAGAAAGAAAATATTAATCTTATAGATATTATAAATATTGTATCAACAGAATTAAATATCAAACCATCGGATTTAAAATCGTCAAAAAGAACTAAATCAGTAGTTGATGCAAGAAGAACTGTAATATACTTAGCTCGTGAGCTTACTCATAATTCTATGCCAGATATTGCAAGATTTTTAGGAATGAAAGATCACTCAAGTGTTTCTAAAAATATATCTAAGGCAAATGAGTTAATTGTAAAAGATGAAAACTTTAGATTAAAACTAGAAAATTTAAAAAACAAAATAATTAATAAGGATTATTAGTAAAGAAATGTGAATAGAAGTGAATAACTTTTCATTATTTAAAACAAAGAATTTCTTTTAAATAATGACTTCATAGATTGTTTTCATCTATTCACGTTAACTACTACTACTACTATAAATTTATAATAAGAAAAAGGAATGAAATGAAATTTACAATTTCAAAGAATATCATTGAGAATATTGTATCTGCAATGCAACCATTTTTGAATAAAAAAGATTCTAGTGCTATTACTTCTCATATTTATATGGAAGTCTTAAACGCGAATTTAATTATTAAATCAACTGACTATGAAATGGGTTGTAAAGCAAATGTATTTGATATAACAAATATAATCGATGGTAAAGCAACTGTAAATGGTAATAATTTATTAAATATAATTAGAAGATTAAATGATGAAGATATTGTATTTGAAGTTTTAGATAATAATTTAAATATAAAACAAAAAAAAGCTAACTTTAAATTACCTATGTATAATGCAAATGAGTATCCTCATTTTGTTAAGCTCGATAATTTAAAATCATTAAATATTAATACAATAAATTTGATTAATAGCATTAAAAAGATTACACCTTCAATTGACAATAATAATCCAAAATTTGAACTAAATGGAGCACTGATAGATATAAAATCTAAAAAAATAAATTTTGTTGCTACAGATACTAGAAGGTTAGCAATTGATAATTTAGAAAATATATCAAATGAAGAATGTCAAATTATAATTCCAAAAAAAGCTATTATTGAAATTCAAAAGTTATTTTTAGATGAAGCTATAATTAGTTATGACTTAACATATTTAGTTGTCTCAAATAATAATTATACATTTTTTACAAAATTAATAAATGGTAAATTTCCTGATTATGAACGAATTATTCCAAAAAGTTTAAAATATAATTTTACATTATCAAAAATATTATTAATAGAAGCTATTAAATTAGTTACTTCGATTGAATCGAAAATTAAAATAACTTTTAATCAAGATAGTATTATATTTGAATCTTTAGATGATGATAGTGAGTCAAAAACACAAATTGATCTACAAATTAATATAGAATCTTCATTTTATATTGCAGCTAATAGTAAATATATATTAGATTTTTTAAGTACTTCTGTAAATGAAAATATTAATCTAGGTTTTAATGAATCAAATTTACCATTTTATTTAGAAGATAATAATTTTGTAACAATAATAATGCCAATAGTATTAGACAAATAAGGATAGTTATATGAGCACAGAAATAGAAAAAAAAGAATACGGAGCTAGTAATATTAAAGTCCTTAAAGGACTAGCAGCTGTTCGTAAAAGACCTGGTATGTATATTGGAGATACTAATGTAAATGGTCTTCATCACATGGTTTATGAAGTTGTTGATAATTCTATAGATGAAGCAATGGCTGGGTTTTGTGATACTATTAATATTACAATTACAAAAGAAAATGGAATTATTGTTTCAGATAATGCTAGAGGTATTCCTACAGATATGCATGAAGGAGAAAAATTAAGTGCGGCTACAGTTGCCCTTACAGTTTTACATGCAGGTGGTAAATTTGATAAAGATACTTATCAAGTTTCTGGTGGTCTTCATGGTGTTGGAGTTTCTGTTGTAAATGCTTTATCGTCTTTACTGAAAATGACTATTTACAGAAAAGGTGAAATTTTTTATCAAGAATTTTCTAAAGGTAAATTTGATAAAACTATTGAAGTTATAGGTACTACAAAAAAAACAGGTACTACTATCGAATTTATACCTGATAATACAATTTTTGAAGTTACAGAATTTTCTTTTGATATTCTTGCTAAAAGATTTAAAGAAGTTGCATATTTAAATCCTAAAATTACTATTAATTTAGATGATCAAATAAAAATTAAAAAAGAAGTTTACCATTTTGAAGGTGGAATAAAACAGTTTGTTGAAGATACTAATAAATCTAAACCTATTACTGATGCATTATCTTTTAGTGCTAAAGAAGATGGTGTAGAAGTAGATATTGCATTATTATATAATGATACTTATGTTGGAAATACTAAAAGTTTTGTAAATAATATTAATACAACTGATGGTGGAACACATGAAGCAGGTTTTAAAGAAGGACTTACTAGAAGTATTAGAAAGTATTTAAAAGATAATGCAAATGCAAGAGATAAAGATGCTAAACTAGATGGTAATGATGTTAGAGAAGGTTTGGTTGCCGTTGTTAGTGTTAGAATACCTGAGCCACAATTTGAAGGACAAACTAAAGGGAAATTGGGCTCATCTTATGTTAAACCTATTTGCCAAAAACTGACATATGAAGCCTTAAATAAATATTTTGAAGAAAATCCAGTTCAAGCAAAATTGGTAATGGAAAAATCTTTAATGGCTGCTCGTGGACGAGAAGCAGCAAAAAAAGCAAGAGAACTTACAAGAAAGACTGATAGTATGTCTGTAGGTACGCTTCCTGGTAAACTTGCTAATTGTCAATCCAAAGATCCTACGATAGCGGAACTTTATCTAGTAGAAGGGGATTCAGCAGGTGGATCTGCTAAACAAGGTAGAGATAGAGTTTATCAAGCTATATTACCACTAAAAGGTAAGATTTTAAATGTTGAAAAAGCAAGACTTGATAAAATTTTAAAATCTGAAGAAATTAAAAATATGATTACTGCTATGGGGTGCGGTATTGGTGAAGACTTTAATGAAGAAAAAGTAAGATATCATAAAGTAATTATCATGACTGACGCGGATGTAGATGGTAGTCATATTCAAACTTTACTTTTAACATTTTTCTTCAGATTTTTAAGACCTATTATTGATAGAGGATATTTATATATAGCACAACCACCACTTTATCTGTACAGAAAAGGTAAAAATGAAACATATTTAAAAGATAATAATGCACTAAATAGTTTCTTAATAGAAAATGGTTTAGGAAATTTTGAATTTGAAGGTATGGGTTATAATGATTTACTTGATATGTTTAAAATTGTTTCTGCATATAGAGGTATGTTAGAAAATCTTGAAAAAAGATACTCTCTAGTTGAAGTAATTAAATATATTATAGAAAATGATAAATTAGTTGGATTATCGAGTGATATTCTTTTTGTAGAGGTAGAAAAATTCTTAACTTTAAATGGATATAATATTTTAAATAAAAGCGTAACAGAAGAATCTATACATTTATTTGTACAAACAAAAGAAGGATTGGAAGAACTTATTATCGATGATGATTTATTTTCAAGTCCTTATTTTGAAGAAGCTACATATTTATACAAAAAAATTCTTGACAGAGATACTTCTATATTTGAAGGTAGAGATATGATTAAATATCTTGAAGAGATAGAAGAGAGTGCTAAAAAAGGCGCTTATATTCAAAGATATAAAGGTTTAGGTGAAATGAATCCTGAACAACTTTGGGAAACTACAATGACACCTGAAAATAGAAGACTTTTAAAAGTTACTGTAGATGATGCAGAAATTGCAAGTGAAACATTTACATTATTTATGGGTGATGAAGTAGAACCTAGAAGAAAGTATATAGAAGATCATGCTAAGGATGTTGAACATTTAGATATTTAATCTTTAAAGCATAAAAGATAATTTTAAAATTATCTTTTATGCTTCCTTTAGAGTTTCCGCAATCATAAATGCTAATTCTAATGATTGATCTGCATTAAGTCTAGGATCACATTGTGTATGATATCTACTTGTAAGATCATTTGCCGTTATATTACTACTTTGGCTTCCTGTACACTCTGTTACATCTTGCCCCGTCATCTCTAGGTGAATACCACCTGCTATACTCCCTTGAGCTTTATGTATTTGGAAAAATTGTTTTACTTCTCTTAAAATATTATCAAAATCTCTTGTTTTATATCCATTATCAGTTTTTTCAATATTTCCATGCATAG
>CAWVZX010000039.1:0-9214 GCA_963934755.1 uncultured Arcobacteraceae bacterium
AGTAATGCCTAAAAAAATAACTACTCGTTTAAGCTATTCTTTATAGGATGGTTTAAATTATTATATTTTGGTATAATATCAAAAATAATATAAGAGGATACTAATTCATGAAATTTATATCTGCTAATTGGCTATTGAAATGTGATGATGACTTTACTATCATTAAAAACGCTGCAATTGTTTTTGATGAAAAGATTATCGATATCGGGACTATTGAAGAATTACAGTTAAAGTATAATAATACTCATATAGAATATCTAGGTGACAATTCGGTTATTATGCCAGGACTTATTAATACTCATGTGCATTTAGAATTCAGTGCAAATAAAACTACACTTAAATATGGTAATTTTGTAAAATGGCTTTTTTCACTAATAGAACATAGAGAAGAGTTAATTGAAAAAGCGAGCAAAAAAGTAATAGATAAAGAATTGTCAAAAATACTTGCTAATGGAACAACTACAATTGGAGCAATTAGTTCTTATGGATTTGATATGGACTCATGTATTCAATCACCCTTAAATGTAGTATACTTTTCAGAGATAATAGGTAGTAAAGCTGAGATGCTTGATACTTTATTTATTGATTTCCAAGCAAAATTACAAAGTGCCTTAGCGCATACTTCAAATAATTTTATTCCAGCTATTGCTATACATTCTCCTTATGCTACACATCCATTTCTCATTAGAGAAGTATTACAAATAGCAAGAGAAAAGAATATGATAGTTTCGGCTCATTTTCAAGAAAGCAAAGCTGAAAATGATTGGCTCAATTATTCAATAGGTGAATTTGAAGCATTTTTTAAAAATATGCTAGATCAACACAAGTCATTAATAAAACCCAGTGAATTTTTAAACTTATTTAAAAATATAAAACACTTAAGTTTTACCCATTGTGTAGAAGCTAATGAAAAAGAATTAGCACAAATAAAAGAATTGGGGGCTACAATCACTCATTGTCCAAATTCAAATAGACTTTTAAATAATTCTATTTTAAATATGAGTTACTTAAAGGATATACGAATAGCCATGGGCACAGATGGATTAAGTTCTAATAATACACTAAATATGTTTAAAGAGATAAGAAATGCATTTTTTATGCACACTAAACTAGATCCTAATTCTTTAGCTCAAAAATTAATATTAGCAAGTACTCAAGGTGGAGCTCATGCGCTTGGATTAGATAAAGGAATATTAGAAAAAGGCTATGATGCAGATATCATTACTTTTAAGTTACCTGATAAATGTGACTCTAGTGAAGATGTTGCATCATCAGTTATTTTACATACAACAAAAACAACACATACATATATAAAGGGAATAGATGAACTTAATAAATAAATTATTTTATCCAATTACAGCATCAATTGGTTTTATTCAAAGAAACTTTAAAACAGTTTTTTTTCTGACAATTTTATATTTTATACTTTCAAACAGTGATACAGCAACTTTAGAAAAAACAAATTTACAGATCATTGAGCTAAATGGTCCAATAATGATAATAGATGCTCTATTAGCAGAAATAGAAATAGCAAAATATGACAGTAAGATTAGAGGTGTTTTATTAAAAGTCAATTCTCCAGGAGGTGCTGTTGCTCCATCTGTTGAAATTGCTTATGCAATTAAGGAATTACAAAAAATTAAACCTGTAGTTGCTTATGCTAGTGGCGTTATGGCAAGTGGCAGTTATTATGCATCAATTTGGTCTGATAAGATTATTGCAAATCCGGGTAGTATGATTGGTAGCATTGGTGTAATTATGCAAAGTGTTGATGCTAGTGAACTCATGTCAAAGATTGGAATAACAACGCAAACAGTAAAAATGGGTAAATTTAAAGAAGCTGGAACACCTACTCGAGAATGGTCAAAAGATGAAAGAGCAGAATTAGAAAAAGTAACTGAAGATACTTATGAAATGTTTATTACAGATGTATCAAAGGCAAGAAATCTAAAAAAAGAAAATCATAAAGAATACGCAGATGCTCATATATTTACAGCTTCACAGGCTAAAAAAGTTGGTCTTATAGATGAAGTTGCTACAATAAATACTGCTAAAATTACTCTAATTAACCTCGCTAAAGTAGATAAAGCAGTATGGTCAAAAGAAGATAAGATGGACAAATTTATGCAAAATTTGTTGCAAAACACAATAGCAAATATTACATCCAATTTAAATGGTTTGATGGCAAAATAAAATAAAAGATAAATAATGAATTTAAAAAAAAAATTAGAGAATAATAGAAGATTAACATACGAAGATGGTATAGCACTTTATGACATGGATTTATTAGAATTAGGTCATTATGCTTCTAAAATACGAGAAGAAAAGTTTGCTAGAAAAACATACTACAATATCAATAGACATATAAATCCTACAAATATTTGTAAAGATGTTTGTAAATTTTGTGCCTATAGTGCAAGCAGAAAAAACCCTCAACCATATACTTTAACACATGAAGAAATATTGGAAACAGTAGAAAATAGTGTTAAAAATGGTATCAAAGAGGTACATATAGTATCAGCTCATAATCCAGAAACAGGGCTGCAATGGTATTTAGATATATTTAGAAAAATCAAAGCTAAATTTCCTGATATTCATGTAAAAGCATTAACAGCTGCCGAAATACATTTTTTAAGTGAAGAATATCATAAATCTTATGAAGAAATTATAGATATGATGATTGAAAATGGTGTTGACAGCATGCCAGGTGGAGGAGCTGAAATATTTGATGAGACTGTTAGAAAAAAGATTTGTGGAGGAAAAGTTAGCTCAGAACAATGGCTACAAATTCATGCACTCTGGCATAAAAGAGGTAAGAAATCAAACGCAACGATGTTGTTCGGTCATGTAGAAAGTAGAGAAAATAGAATCGATCACATGATTAGGTTACGAACTTTACAAGATCAAACAGGTGGGCTAAATGCATTTATACCTTTAGTGTATCAAAAAGAAAATAACTTCTTAAAGGTAAACGATTTTCCAACGGCACAAGAAATTTTAAAAACATTTGCGATTAGTAGAATTATGTTAGATAATATTCCAAATTTAAAAGCGTATTGGGTCACTTCTACAGTTAAACTGGCACTCGTAGCTCAAGAGTTTGGAGCAAATGATTTAGATGGAACTATAGAAAAAGAATCTATAAATAGTGCAGCAGGTGCAGCTAGTGCAAATGGAATGCAACAAAGAGAATTTATAGAATTGATTCAAAGTAGTGGATTTCAGCCAGTTGAACGAGACACTTTATATAATGAATTAAACTAGTTTTCAATATCTAAGGAGAAAATATGACACAAAATTATAATATATTAAATGAAGAAGAAAAAAGAGTAATTTTAAATAAAGGAACCCAGCGAGCATTCTCTGGTGCTTATGTTAAAAACAAAGAAGATGGAGTTTACACTTGTAAACAATGTAACGCTCCCCTATTTCAATCAAATGCAAAATTTGATAGTGGTACAGGATGGCCAAGTTTTGATGATATGATTGATTCAAATGTAAAAGAAATTCCAGATGCAGATGGTAGCAGAATCGAAATAGTTTGCGCAACTTGTGCTGGACATTTAGGTCATGTATTTAAAGGTGAAGGATTTACATCAAAGTCTATAAGACATTGTGTAAATTCTATATCATTAAACTTTGAGCAAAAATAACATGAATTTAAATATCAAAAGTGCATATTTTGCAGGTGGTTGTTTTTGGGGGGTTGAATATTACTTTGAAAAACTTAATGGTGTACATGCAGCAATAAGTGGTTATATGGGTGGACATCTCAGTAATCCAAGTTATAATGATATTTGTACTGGCTCAAGCGGACACTTAGAAGTTGTACGCGTTGATTATGACCCAAGTATTATAAGCTTTGAAGAGCTTGCCAAACTATTCTTTGAGATTCATAATTTCACTCAAAAAAATGGTCAAGGTCCTGATAT
Organism: uncultured Arcobacteraceae bacterium; assembly: GCA_963934755.1. Taxonomy (GTDB): domain Bacteria; phylum Campylobacterota; class Campylobacteria; order Campylobacterales; family Arcobacteraceae; genus JAIOSF01. The sequence continues at coordinate 3,933 of CAWVZX010000039.1, forward strand.
CGGTAGTCAATATCTAAGTGCTATTTTTTATAATAACAAAGAAGAAAAAGCTATGGCAGAACAGCTAATTCTTTTATTGAAAAATAAAGGTTATGAAGTAGTAACAAAACTAATATCTACTGATGATACTCCATTTTTTGAAGCAGAAGATTATCATCAAAATTATTATTTTGTACACAATAAAGAACCTTACTGTCATAGTTATGTAAAAAGATTCTAATTAAATCATTCTTTTATTTATTTTTGATATAATATATTAATTTTATATATAAAGGTAGATTATGAAAAATTATGATGAGCTTGGGAAGTGCTTGGATTATCAGTTTAAAAATAAAGATCTGATAATCGAAGCACTCACTCATAAGAGTTATAAAAAAGTATTTAATAATGAAAGATTAGAATATTTAGGTGATGCTGTTTTAAATTTAATTGTTGGAGAGTTTTTATTTAATAAGTTTCCATCGTCAAACGAAGGTGAGCTTTCTAAAATACGAGCTTCCTTGGTAAATGAAAAAGGTTTTACAAAACTAGCAATAGCAATTAACTTAGGTGATTATATCTATTTATCAGAAGCAGAAGATCGAAATCTAGGTAGACAAAAAGCGTCTATTTTAAGTGATGCTTTTGAAGCTATAATGGGTGCTATTTATATTGAGTCTGGTCTTGAAGTTTTAAAACCAATGATTTTAAAACTATTAGATGAAAACTATGAAGAAATTAATTTAAACGAGCTTTTCAGTGATTATAAAACTGCATTACAAGAAGTAACTCAAGCTAAATTTGGAGCGATACCAGTCTATAAATTAGAATCTGCAATTGGCCCAGATCACGAAAAAGAATTTGAACTATCATTATGGATAAATGACAAACATTATGCTACAGCTAAAGGGAAAAGTAAAAAATTAGCACAACAAGCATCAGCAAAAATTGTACTAGATCAAATTGAAGGTAAAAAAAGATGAATTCATTTGGACAAAAGTTTCGATTTACTACATTTGGAGAATCCCATGGCATTGCTTTAGGATGTATAGTAGATGGAGTTCCAGCTGGAGTTAAAATAGATTTAGACTTCATACAAAGTGAAATGGATAGAAGAAAACCAGGACAAAATAAACTCCAAACTGCTAGAAAAGAAGATGATAAAATAGAAATCTTGAGTGGTACATTTGAAGGTTTAAGTACTGGAACTCCCATCGCGATGATTTTATATAATGGAAACCAAAAAAGCAGAGACTATGATAATATAAAAGATTTATTTCGCCCAGGTCATGCGGACTTTTCATATTTTCACAAGTATGGCATCAGAGACTATCGAGGTGGCGGAAGAAGTAGTGCGAGAGAAACAAGTGCAAGAGTTGCAGCAGGTGCAATTGCTCAACTTATATTACAAGAATTAAATATTGAAGTATTTAGTGGTATTTGCAATATTGAAGGTATTAAATCTGAACAATATGACTGGGAATATGCAAAAACTAGCAAGATGTATGCTTTGGATAAAAATAAAGAACAAGAACAAGTAGATGCAATTTTAAGTGCTAAAAATTCTCATAATAGTGTTGGTGGAGTTGTAGCATTAAAAGCTACTAATGTACCAGTAGGATTAGGTGAACCAATCTACTATAAACTTGATTCTGTACTAGCTGATGCTATGATGAGTATAAATGCAGTAAAAGCTATCAACATTGGTAATGGAATAGAATCAGTATCTCTTAAAGGTAGCCAAAATAATGACCAAATCAGATCAAATGGATTTAGAACAAACAATAGCGGTGGAATTTTAGGTGGTATAAGTAATGGTGATGATATTGAATTACAAGTATATTTTAAACCAACTCCATCAATATTTATAGAACAAGAAAGTGTTAATATACATAATGAAAATGTCAACTATAGGCTCAAAGGCCGACATGATCCATGTGTAGCAACTAGAGGAAGTGTAATAGCACAATCAATGTTAGCAATAGTACTAGTAGATATGGTATTGTTAAATATGGGTGCGCGAATAGATCACTTGAAAAAAATATACAATTAATAACTACTTATAAATCATTTGTTTTAAGTACAAGTTTGATAAAATAAAAATGAAAAGAAGAAAAGGAATTCATTGGACTACATAGGTATAAATAAAAATGGTCAGATATATGACCTTCAAACCGCAAGGGCTTTGAATATAGAAGCAAGTGAATTAGAACAGATAAAAGCAGATAGTTCACCAGAAGCACTAGAAATATTAAGACATTCAACCGCACATTTAATGGCACAAGCGATTAAAGAATTACATCCTGAAGCCCAATTTTTTGTGGGTCCAGTAGTTGAAGAAGGTTTTTATTATGATTTTAAGTTAAATAAACAATTAAATGATGATGACCTAGCTATTATTGAAAAACAAATGAAAGCACTGGTAAATAAAAAACTACCAATAGAGAGAAGTGAATTTAAAAAATCTGCTATCGTAGAAAAATTTCGTAATGATCCACTTAAGCAAATGGTACTAAAAAATATTACAGATGATATATTAACAATATATTCACAAGGTGATTTTCAGGACTTATGTAGAGGACCACATTTAGAAAATACTAAAATGATTAGAAATTTTAAACTTCTTAGAGTTGCTGGTGCTTATTTAGGTGGTGATGAAGCCAATGAAATGATTACTAGAATTTATGGTATTGCATTTTTTGACAAACAAGAGCTTAAAGACTATATCACTATGATTGAAGAAGCAAAGAAAAGAGATCATAGAAGACTTGGTACTGATTTAAAACTATTTACATTTAGCGATGATGTTGGTGCCGGATTACCTATATGGTTACCAGCAGGTGCAAGACTTAGAGGAAAACTAGAACAACTTCTCTACAAAGCACATAGAGTTCGTGGTTATCAGCCAGTTCGTGGACCAGAAATATTAAAAGCAGAAGCTTGGTTAAAATCGGGACATTATGCTAACTATAAAGAAAATATGTATTTTACTAAGATAGACGGCATGGAATATGGTTTAAAACCAATGAATTGTATAGGACATATTGAAGTATTTAAAAATGACCTAGTTTCATATAAAGATCTTCCTCTTAAATTTTTCGAATATGGTGTAGTACACAGGCATGAATTAAGTGGCGCTATGCATGGATTATTCAGAGTAAGAGAATTTACTCAGGATGATGCACATATTTTTTGTATGCAAAATCAAGTTAAAGATGTAATTATTGAAGTTTTAGAATTTGTTGAAAGTGTAATGAGTTTCTTTGATTTTAAATATGAGATGGAAGTATCTACTAAACCTAAAAAATCAATTGGAGATGATATTTTTTGGGAAACTACAACTAAAGGTATAAAAGATGCCTTAGATGAAAATGCTTATTCTTACAATATAGATGAAGGTGGAGGAGCATTTTATGGTCCTAAAATAGATATTAAAATTCTAGATGCTATTGGTAGAAAATGGCAATGTGGAACTATCCAAGTTGACATGAATCTTCCTGAAAGATTTGATATAAATTATACTACAGCTGAAGACACAAGAGAAAGACCAGTAATGATTCACCGAGCTATACTAGGTTCTTTTGAAAGATTTATCGGTATTATGACAGAACATTTTGCTGGTGAATTTCCATTAAGTATTGCACCCACAGGAGTAATTATTATTCCTATCGCAGAATCACATAATGATTATGCAAAAGAATTATCTAAACAATTACAAATGATTGAAATAGATAGTGAAGTATTTAGTCAAAATGAAAGTCTTAATAAAAGAATTCGAATTGCTGAAAAACAAAGGGTACCTATGATTGTTGTTATAGGTGATGATGAAGTTAATAACTCTAAAGTAGCACTACGAGATAGAAGAAAAAGAGAAAGAAGTGAGATGACAAGAAAAGAATTCTTAGACATATTAAAATTGAGCCAATTAGGGGATAAAATTTGAATTTCAAAAATAATAAAAAACAAGACGATACATTACTAAATGATGATATTAAATTTAAAGAAGTTAGATGTAACGCAGATGATGGTTCTTCTCTTGGAATAATAAGTTCAAGAGAAGCAATGGTATTAGCTGATGAGGCAGGTTTAGATTTAGTATGTATTGCACCAAGTGCTAAACCACCTGTTGTTAAAATAATGAATTATGGTAAGTTTAAGTACCAACAAGAAAAAAAGATTAAAGAAGCTAAGAAAAATCAAAAAATTATTATTACAAAAGAGATTAAATTGTCTGTTAAAATTGCACAAAATGATATTGATTATAAAGTAAAACATGCTAGAGAGTTTATTGAAAAAGGAAATCATGTTAAGTTTCGAGTATTTCTAAGAGGTAGAGAAATGGCTAATCCAGCTGCAGGTGCGGAAGTACTAAAAAGAGTATGGCCTATGGTTGAAGATATATCCTCACAAGAAAATGATCCAAAATTAGAAGGTAGATATGTAAATATGCTAGTAATTCCACTTAAAAAAGAAAAACACTAATTATTTAGCATACATGAAGAATAAAGATATATTTTATCTTAATTCTTCAAAGGTATCTGTCTCTCCATTTAAATATTCAATACTTCCATCTTCTATTTTATAATACCATCCATGTATATCTAATTGTCCAGATTTAACTTTTCTCATAACTTCAGGATAAGTTAATAAGTTTTCTAATTGAGTTTTAATAGATTCTTTTTCAGTCATTCTGTATATTGCTTGTGTATCATTTGTATCTTTTATCTTAGATAAAGCTATTGCTTTTGCTTTTTGACCAAGTTCGAGCCATTTTCTAACATGCACTAAATGTTCTTCATTGCTTAAATCTTGATATAATGCTTCACAAGCACCACAATGGCTATGCCCACATATGATTATGTCTCTTACATTTAAAACACTCACAGCATATTCTATAGCTGCACTTGAGCCATGAAAATCATTATCATTTTTATATGAAGGAACAAAATTACCAATATTTCTTAATATAAACATATCCCCAGGTTTACTATCCATAATTAAATCAGGGACAACTCTGCTGTCACTACAACCAATAAATAAGACATCAGGACTTTGCCCATATTCAATTAAATGATCAAATTTACCTTCTAATTTATGGAAGTGTGTATCTTTAAACCTTTTATGACCTTTTATCAGTTTACTTATCATCATATGAACCTTTTTTATTAGAATTATATTCAAAAAGTATAAAGAAGACATAATAATATTAATATTCTTTATATATTGGAATGATAAGTGTTACAGTTGCTTTAGTCTTATCAATAAGCAGAGATGTCAGAATAAAAAAGAAAGAATAAAAAAGC
>CAWVZX010000040.1:0-9090 GCA_963934755.1 uncultured Arcobacteraceae bacterium
CTGAAAGAAATATAATAACGATTGAAGACCCAGTTGAGTATAAGTCAAATAATATATCACAAATCCAGGTAAATACTAATGTTGGATTTACTTTTGCTTCTGGTTTACGATCAATTTTAAGACAAGATCCAGACATTATCATGGTAGGAGAGATACGAGATAAAGAAACAGCATCTATATCCGTACAGGCTGCATTGACAGGACATTTACTTTTTTCTACTTTACATACAAATAGATCACCATCAGCCATCACAAGGTTAATTGATATGGGAGTTGAAAAATTTCTTATTTCCTCTTCTCTTTTGGCAGTTCTGGCCCAACGGTTGGTGCGACAATTGTGTGTGAAATGCAAGGAAATAGATAATAGTAATGAAGTTAACAGATATTTTACGCTGGATTCAAATAAAACTATTTATAAAAGTTGCGGGTGTAAAGAGTGTAATTTTACTGGATATAAAGGACGAATTGCTATAGGTGAATTATTTATCATTAATGATAAGGTTATAAATGCCCTAAAAGAAAAAACTGATGATAGTGCGATGATGAGTCTAGCAATAGAAAGTGGTATGATTACATTAACTTATCAACTAAAAGAACTTTTATTTAGTGGACAAACTTCTCTTGTCGAGGTACTAAGAATAGGTATAGAAAATGACATCTAAAGGCTTTTCTATAATAGAAGTTTTGATATCAGTTACGATACTATCATCAGTTCTTATTATACTTTTAGATGTAAAAGGGCAAAATTTATTTTTAGTAGAAAAAATGCAAAATATGCCCTTTCTAAATACAATGATTGCTTTAACTGCACATTCAAATATAAGCAGTAAGAACAAAATTTATATAAAAGATATTGTTAAAACCAATGATGACAATTTACGAAAACAATTAAAAAATATTTCAGTTACAAGAAAGGATGATTTATTAAATAGAGAAGTAGTCACGGTAAATGATTTAGAAATTACAATAAAAAATTATGAAACTAGATTTCATCTTCACGGTATAACAAAAATATTTTACAGTTTCAGGTTGAATTTTTGAGAAAAGCATTTACTCTCATAGAAGTAATCATTTCTATTAGTATTTTTAGTATTATATTGCTTGCTATGTATAAAACATTAAATATAACAAAACAGTCAAATACTTTTTTGACAGATAAGTTAAAATCTATAAATAGTCTCGAATCAGTGAGAAAAGTTATCGTGGAAGATGTAGCTGAATCAACATCCTTAGTTGAAATAAGAGATGGAAAGAATAAAAACTCAAAAGTAAGTTTTATTACTAGCAATTCATATCATTTTAAAACTTCTGTGAGTGTGCGTTATTTTTTATCAAAAAAGAATAATTTAGTAAGAATAGAAACAACAGTAAATTATAAAAAAGAACAAAAAGATGTGGATATATTGATGGAAAATGTTGAGAAATTTTTAGTTCTTAAAACAAAACAAAAGGATAGCAATAGTTATCTATTTTCCATTAAACAACTAGGCTCAGATAAGTTTCAATTTTTTGATGCAATTAGCATGAATGACATTAGTAAATAATTCAGGATAATGTAACTTTATAAATTAACAAAATATACATACTAAATAATCTAAATATATAGTATAATAAAAATAAAAAAGAGTCGTTTTATGAAAAATGCAATAGTTTTAATGAATATGGGCGGACCGAATAACCTTGATGAAGTCGATGTGTTTTTAAAAAATATGTTTAACGATAAATATATCATAGGAGCACCACAACCAATACGCGCTATGATAGGCTGGCTTATACGAAAAAAGAGACTAAAAGTTGCCCAAGATAATTATAGTTTATTAGGTGGAGTTTCGCCTATCGTTGGACATACTAAAAGACTTATCAGAAGACTAGAAAAAATAGTAGATGTAGATGTAACTCATGTGATGAGATATACTCCACCATTTGCTAGTACCGTGATGAAGGAGCTTGAAAACTACGATTCTATATATGCACTCCCTATGTACCCACACTATTCAAAGACTACTACTAAATCATCGTTAGAAGATCTTGAAGATGCAGCTAATAAAATTGGATTTAAAGGAACAATAAAAACAATAGATAGTTACTATGATAACGAACTTTATAATAAAGTTGTTGTAGAACGCATCAAAGAAAGTTTAGGCAAGGAGAAAAGTGAAGATTTTACTTTGATATTTTCGGCTCATGGACTTCCTCAAAGAATAATTGATAAAGGTGATTCTTATCAAAAACATATATTAGTTAATGTGGAAGTTGCAAAAAAAGAGCTAGAAAAGCAAGGTATTGCTTTTAAAAACATAGAAGTTGCATATCAATCTCGCTTAGGGCCTGTAGAGTGGATTAGACCTTATCTTGAGGATAAACTAGCAGAAGTTATTAAAGATAATAAAAAGGTAATCATATATCCGACATCATTTACAGTGGATAACTCTGAAACAAGTGGCGAACTAGACATCGAGTATAGAGAAGTTGCTGTTGAGTTGGGTTTTGAGGATTATAGAGTTGCAAAAGCTCCAAACCACCATCCACTTTTTTTAGAGTGTTTAAAAAGAATATATCAAAGTATGGAATAAAGTTGTGAAAATTGGTGTTTCATCTTGTCTTTTGGGAAATATGTGTCGATATGATGGTGCGACTTCAACAGATAGATTTATAGTAGATACACTCAAAAACTACTTCGAGATTGTAGCATATTGTCCTGAAGAGGATGTGTTTGGAACGCCTAGAGAATCTATAGCTTTAAGACAGATAGGCGGAGAAACGAGAGTTATTACTAATTTTACAAAAATGGATGTGACTGATGCACTTCAAAGTTCATCGAAAAATATTATAGCTACGATGAAAGATGAGGAGCTTTGTGGATTCATTTTAAAAGCTAAGTCACCATCATGCGGAATGGAGCGAGTGAAGGTTTATGCTGGTGAAAATAATATTTGCGAGAAAAAAGGTGTAGGGATTTTTGCAGCTGATATTAAAACTCATTTCCCACTTCTTCCAATTGAAGAAGACGGTAGACTAAATGACCCATGGCTCAAAGAAAACTTTTTGATGCAAGTGTTTTCATATAGCGATTTTCTTACATTTTTAAATAAAAATCCCAAATATAAAGACCTAGTAGAATTTCATACTAATTATAAGTATCTTATCTATGCAAAATCACAAAACTCATACAAAGAGCTTGGAAGTATTGTAGCAAACCATGAAAAGAAAGATATCAATGCAGTTTTGGAAGAATATAAATTAGGATTTTTAACTGCAATTGCAAAAAAAAATAGTATAAATAAAACTTACAATGTACTTCTTCATATCTTTAGATATTTTAAGAGGGACATAATAACGCATGAAAAAGAGTTTATATTAGATGCTTGTAATGAGTACAAAAATGGAATCATACCACTAATTACAGTTATAAAAATACTTAATCTTTATGTGATACGATTCGATGAAAAGTATTTAAAGACTCAAAAGTTTTTAAATCCATACCCAAAAGAGTTTGCTCTTAGGAGTGACATACAAGCTTTTAAATAAAATAAATAGTAAAAATCTAGACACAAAGATTGATGATGAAAGTATTACTCACAGGTTCAACAGGCTATATTGGTAGAAGACTAGAAAAAAAAATTTTAGAAGATAATAAGATATCATTAAGACTTTTTGTACGAAACACCAACTCTATTACCAAAGAAACAAGAGAAAAAGTTGAAATAGTACAAGGTGATACATTTAATAAGGAAGCTTTAAAAAAAGCTTTGGATGGGATTGATGTCGCCTACTATTTAATTCATTCTTTAAATAAAGATAATTATAAAGACCTTGATAAAATATCTGCACAAAATTTTCTAGACGCTGCACTTTCCTGTGATGTGAAAAAGATAATATATCTAGGTGGTTTAGGAGTTAAAAATGAATATACAAGTGAGCATCTTTTAAGTCGTATTGAAACAGGAGAAATACTAAGCTCAAATAATAATATAAAAACTATTTGGATACGAGCTGGCGTTATAATAGGAAGCGGAAGTGCTAGTTTTGAGATTATTCGAAACTTAACTCAAAAAATACCTATTATGACTACTCCAAAGTGGGTGAGCACAAAAGCTCAACCAATAGCTGTAGGCGATGTGCTTCGCTACTTAAAAGAATCTCTTTATAAAGATATAGATAAAAATATAGTCGTGGATATAGGAGCAGAACAGTTAAGCTATAAAGAAATGATGAAGCAAACAGCCCTTGTCTTGGGACTAAAAAGATATATCATACCAGTACCTTTTTTATCGATAGGTTTATCGTCTTATTGGCTAAATATTTTTACTCCAGTTCCTTTTAAAGTAGCAAAGGCTCTTATTGAGGGTCTGAAATCAGAAGTTATCAAACAAAATGATAATGCTAGTAAACTTTTCCCAAAGATTAAACCAATAGAATATAAAGAAGCTGTAATAAGAGCGATTGAAATGATAAAAAAAAATCAAATATTAAGTAGATGGGATGATAATGGAGGTAAGGTGTGGGATACAATTCATACAAAAGAGTTCAGCTCTGCTATATTTGTAGATAGGCGAGATGCTGACATAAGTACTTTGGATAAAAGAAAAGTATATAATACATTTATATCAATAGGTGGAGAAAATGGCTGGTTTGCTTTTGATATATTATGGAGAATTCGCGGATTTTTGGATAAAGTTTTTGGTGGTGTTGGTCTAAGAAGAGGACGGAGAGATGAAAAATATTTACGAATTGGAGATTGTCTTGATTTTTGGAAAGTTGTAGATATAAAGGAAAATGAAAGATTACTTTTATATGCACAAATGCTTTTGCCAGGAGAAGCATGGCTTGAGTTTATGATTAAAGATAACAAACTAATACAGTCAGCATATTTTTACCCAAAAGGTGTATGGGGAAGAATTTACTGGTATAGTCTAATTCCATTGCACTATTTTGTATTTAGAAATATGATATCAAGTATAGTAAAAAAGAGTATTTAAGATAGCTTATAGGGTAAATTTATAGTCTATTTGATATACTAAACTAATATAAAGGACTAAATGTGCAAACAATTATTAAAACTTCACACATAAACTGTAGATTAGAGGAACTATTTGATTTTCATCTAGATTCAAATAATATAACTAGGATAACTCCGTCAAATATTAAGGTAGAACTTTTAAATAGCGATACAGAAACTTTTGAGGGAAAAATAGTAAAATTAAAAACAACAAAGTTATTTATACCAACATATTGGGAAGTGAAAATAGAGAAACTTGAAAAACCAAATATTTTAATAGATGTAGCTATTAAATCACCATTTAAATATTGGAAGCATCAGCATATATTTACACAAAAAGATAGTATCTGTGAGCTTAAAGATATTATTGAGTTTGAGCTTCCTTTTGGTGTATTGGGAAAAATAGTTGAACCCTTTATAAAATATGATATACAAAATATGTTTGAACATAGACATGAAAAAACAAAAGAGTTGCTAGAAAAGATTGTTTAACTTACATTTTATAACTACTAATAGCTTATGTATTATATTATAATCCTAAGTAAAAGGATAAAAATGTTAAAAGAAATATTATTTACAGGAATTGGAGCAGGAATTATTCTAAAAGATAAAGCAGAAGATGAGTTAAAAAAACTTCAAGATAATGGAAAGATAAAATCTACTGATGCAAAATCATTTTTAGAATCACTTAAAAAAATAGCTGAAGAAGAAGATGAGAGAATAAAAGAAAAGTTAAAGTCAGCACTAAAAGAGATAATAGATGAGTTAGGAATAGCCACAAAAGAGGACCTTGAAAAATTGAAGCAAGAGCTCAAAGGCTAAACTATAAAAGCGTTTTTTAAAAAAATAAATTTTTATAATCCTGCACGAATATATTGGGTATTTAGTTTTTTATTAACACTTTTTATGGTGATAAAGAAAAAAAATAAATTTCTTTTTTTTAAGCCATTAAGTCCTAAAAAACTCAAAAATACAATATCTAAACTTGGCGCAAGTTTTATAAAATTGGCGCAAGTTTTAGCTACAAGAGCAGATTTCTTTACACCTGAATACCTAGAAGAATTAAAACAGCTTCACGACCAATTACCCTCTATGTCAAATGATGAGTTTGAAATAGTATTTAATGAATCCTTCAAAACAACACCATTTAAAAGTTTTGATAAAACTCCTATAGCATCAGCATCGATTGGTCAAGTTCATGTTGCTTATTTAGCAGATGATAAAAAAGTCGCAGTAAAACTAAGAAGACTTGGGATAAAAGAGCAAGTAAGGGCTGATATAAAAATAATTTCCTTTTTTAATACCATCTTTAAACCACTTTTTTCATTTTATACAAAAAACTCGATTGATGCAGTTATAAGTGAATTTTCAAAGATGATAGTTCAAGAGGTAAATTTCTCAACTGAATTATCAAATCTAGAAAAATTTACTAAAATGTATGAAGATAGTGAAATTAGATTTCCAATACCATATAATGAATTTTGTAGCATAAGTGCTATAGTGATGAGCTTTGAAGAGGGTTTTAGATTTGATGATAAAGAAAATATTGTAAAAAACAATATAGATTTTAAAGCTATTATCAATCAGCTTGTAAATTTTTATACTAGACAGATGCTCATAAATGGCTACTTTCATGCAGACCCTCATCCTGGAAACATACTCGTAACCAAAGAAGGTAAACTTGTGTTTTTAGATTTTGGGATGGTAAAAAAAGTACCAAATGATACACGAATAGCAATCATTGAACTTATAAAAGCAGCCCATGAACAAGACTATGAAGGATATATAAGTGCAAATAAACGCCTTGGAACTATTGCGTATGAAGCTCCTGTATCTGAAATGGCTGAATTTACTCAAAAAATGTTTGAGATATTTACTGATAAAAACTTGACAAGTGAATCTATGCAAAAGTTAGCTTTTGATGTACTTGAAACTACACGAGACTTTCCTTTTAAACTTCCTAGCGATGCTATTTATATCTTACGGGTGAGTGCTATAATCGAAGGACTTGGAACTACATATATAGATAATTTTAATGGTATAAAAGATATTTTACCAATTTTACAAAAAAATATTCCAAAAGCTCTTGGAGCAAAAGAATCTTTAGTGGATGCACTTATTGATGAGATCAAAGATATTCCATTTATAGTAAAAAATTTTAAAACTATGGTAAAAAAAGCAAGTGAAGGAAATCTTGAAGTTGAAGTATCTAAAGGGCAAATTGAATATGCAGCCAAAGAAATAAAAGGATACATAAAAGTATTTATCACTTCATTCGCTTTTATGCTAGCTGGATTTTTTCTTATTATTTATGATAGAAGTTTAGAAGATGTTGCATTGGTTTTATTTGGCATTGGTTTTATTAGGATTTTATATAAATGAAACAGATACTATGGTTTAGAAGAGATTTAAGAATAGAGGATAGTGCGATATTGCACTATGCAAATAGTGAGGTATTGCCTATATTTATTTTTGATAAAAATATTTTAGATAAATTAGAATCCAATGATATGCGTGTCACATTTATCCATGAAAGTGTAGTAAATTTAAAAATGAAGCTACAAAATATAGGTCTTGATCTGGCTATTTTTTATGGATATCCACAAGAGATATTTAAAGCACTTCAAAAAAAATATAATTTTGTTGAAATCTTATGTTCGTGTGACTTTGATAGTTATGCAATACGAAGAGATAAAGAGATAGAAATGATACTTCCAATGAAAAGATTTTATGACTCATATCTTATCCATCCAAGCGATGCACTAAAAAGTGATGATACACCTTACAAAATTTTTACTCCTTTTTATAAATCACTCTATCCTCTTTGGAGTAGTGACAAAATAGAAGAGTACAGCGTATCTAAAAATATTTTCAAATTAGATTTTGATTATACCTATATACCTACACTTAAAGATATTGGGTTTATATTACAAAATTTACCCGAGTTTCTCGAAAATAGTCCTGATGACTTATGTAAAAAATTTACTGTAAATCTTTTAAACTATCAAGAAAGTAGAGATTATTTTTATCTTGATGGTACTTCTAACTTAGCAGTTCACTTGCGCTTTGGGTTAATTTCTTCAAAGCAAGTGTTTAACAAAATAAAAAGATATCCTAGTAGCGAATTTTTTATTAGGGAGCTTTTTTGGAGAGAATTTTATGCTTATATATTGTACCACAATCCTAAAAGTGAATTTGAAAACTATAAGGATATAAAGATAGATTGGAGTGAAGATAAAGATAAATTCAAAGCATGGTGTGATGGAGTTACTGGTATACCTATAATTGATGCTGCCATGAGACACTTAAATAGTACAGGATTGATTCATAATCGTCTTCGAATGGTTACAGCTTCCTTTTTAACAAAAAATCTTTTTTTGCCTTGGCAGTGGGGAGAAAGTTATTTTGCAAAAAAACTTCTCGATTATGATGCTAGTTCGAACATAGGTTCATGGCAGTGGGGAGCTAGTACGGGTGCTGATAGCGTTCCATACTTTAGAGTGTTTAATCCATACACTCAAAGTGCTAAGTTTGATAAAGATGGAGTTTTTATAAAGTCTATTTTAAAAGAGCTAAGAGATGTGGAAGCAAAAAATTTACATAAAGAAGGCGGAGCTTCATCTAGTCTATTTATTGATTATCCATCACCAATAGTAGATATAAAATTATCAAGGCAAAATGCAATAAATAAGTTTAAAACTAAAAGAGCAGAATCTATATGAAAACTTTAGATTTAGCTGTAGTAGGAAGTGGGATAGGCGGTAGTTTGATAGCTTCACTTAATGCTAATAAAAATGTAGTTTTATTTGAAAAGGATTCAAATATTGGTGGATGTGCCAGCACTTTTAAGAAATTTGGAAACTCTTATAATACTGGAGCAACTACGCTTGTGGGTTATGAAGATGGTCATATGCTAAAGAAACAGTTTAATAGTATAGGATTAAAACCAAATATCAGTAAAAGTAATATCGCGATTCGTGTAGTTCAAAATAATACAACCATAGATAGAATAAAAGATTTTGAAATTTTTTTAGATAATATTAATTCAGTATATCCAAACAAAAGAAATAGAGTTTTTTGGAATAAAATAA
>CAWVZX010000041.1:0-9081 GCA_963934755.1 uncultured Arcobacteraceae bacterium
CAATAGAAAGTTATAATCAAGCCATTGAGAAACGCGGACTTTTTGGTAATAATTTTGGAAGATTTTAATGAAACAGTTTGATATATTTAAGAACCTAAACAACGACACGAATTCTGACATTCCTTATTTTCTAATAGTACAACATGATATACTTAGTCATGTCTCTTCTTGTGTTGTAGTACCTCTTGTAACTGATATTCAACCAAGCACACACCTTAATCCTATTTTTGAAATTGAGAATCAAAAAGTAATAATGTCAACGACTGAAATAGTTGGTGTTCCAAGAAATATTTTAAGTCAAAAAGTTTGTTCTTTGGAACATAAAAGAGTTGAGATATTAAATGCTATAGACTTTATGATAACAGGATTTTAATCAAATGACACAAACACAATACATACAACAAATAGAAACTTTAATATCATACTCGCATGCATACTATGTAAATGACAAGCCAATAGCTACAGATGATGAGTACGATACACTCAATCGCACTATTCTTGCCTATGAAGCAAAGAATCCTACACATATACATTCGCATACTCCAACCCAAAGAGTTGGTGCTGGGATTTTAGATGGATTTCAAAAAGCGAAACATCTTAGCCGTATGTGGTCACAAGAAGATATATTTAGTACTGATGAATTAGAAGACTGGATAAAAAGAGCTAGTAAAGTTGTAGATAAAGAACATATGACATTTGTTTGTGAGCCGAAATTTGATGGTGCTAGTTTAAATATCATTTATGAGAATGGTGTACTAAAACAAGCAATATCTAGAGGTGATGGAAGTGTAGGGGAAGATGTAACTCAAAATGTAAAAACTATACATTCTATTCCTTTGGCTATTCCTTATGATGGACTCATAGAAATTCGTGGTGAAATAGTCATCAAAAAAGATGATTTTGAAGTTATAAACCAAGAACGCATAAGAGATAATGAACAAGCATTTGCAAACCCTAGAAATGCAGCTGCAGGAAGTTTAAGACAGTTAGATAGTAGAATAACAGCAAAAAGGAAACTTTTTTTCAATGTTTGGGGTGTAGGTGAAAATTCTTTAGATTTTGAAAAAAGTTCTGAAGTCATAAGCTACATACACTCTTTTGGATTTGCTAAACCTCCTATACAAACTTTGTGTTGCACAGTAGAAGAGATAGAAAAAGTGTACCATGAAATCATAGCAAAAAGAGATAGAATCGCTATGGGTCTTGATGGTATGGTTATCAAAGTAGATGACTTAGCTTCTCAAAGTGACTTAGGATATACAGTAAAGTTTCCAAGATGGTCTTGTGCATATAAGTTTCCAGCAGTGGAGAAAACTACAAAAGTTTTAAGTATTACATTACAAGTAGGACGAACTGGTACTATTACTCCAGTTGCAAATGTAGTGCCTACTTTAATCGATGGTTCAACTGTAAGTCGCGCTACCCTACATAATTTTGATGAGATAAAAAGACTAGACTTAAAAATTAACGATGAAGTTATCATCATCAAAAGTGGAGATATTATTCCCAAGATTACCAAGGTATTTACTGATCGCCGTGATGGAACCCAAATAGATATAACTCCACCTACAAACTGTCCTGAATGTAATAGTAAACTTTTAGTAGAAGAGATACTCATCAAGTGTCAAAACCTTGACTGTCCTAGTCGTGTTGTAAATAGTATCGTATATTTTGCTAGTAAAAACTGTATGAATATAGATGGATTGGGTATAAGAATAGTTGAGATTTTAGTAAAAAAAGAAAAAATAAAAGATGTTCTTGATTTATATAGTTTAACGAACCAAGATTTAGAAGGATTAGCATCTTTTAAAGAAAAGAAAATCAACAATCTTTTAGCAGCCATACAAAATACTAAAAAAACAGAATTACATAGAGTTGTAACTGCCTTAGGTATAGAACATATTGGTGAAGTTGCAAGTAAACAAATATGTTTAAAATTTGGGGCGAATATATTAAATGTCACTTATGAACAGCTAGAAAAACTCGATGGTATAGGTGAACAGATGGCAAATTCTTTACTAGAGTTTATACGAGTAAATAGAAATTTAATGGAAAAACTTTTTGAAATCATCGAGCCTATTATTGATGAAAAAGTTGCAGTAGAAGAAAATCCATTTAAAGATAAAACTATAGTTTTAACTGGGTCGATGAGTATGAGCCGAGGTATTGTAAAAAAAGAGCTTGAAGCTCTTGGAGCAAAAGTATCAGGAAGTGTATCTAAAAAAACTGACTATCTTATCTATGGCGAGGATGCTGGAAGTAAATATGACAAAGCAGTGAGTTTAGATGTCGCAACACTCACAGAAGATGAGATGGAAAAATTATTAGAAAAATAATTTTCCCATCTTAAATTGAAATAAAAGCAGATTAAAAAAAGTGATATTTCATAAAAGTAAAAAAAAAGTAAAAATAGTATAGTATATGCAAAATACATTAACTTGAGGATCAACTAGTATGACACAAAAAAGAATTTTTCTTACAAATGATGATGGCTGGGATGCAAAAGGTCTACAAAAACTTATTGAAGCTCTTCGTCCATTAGCAAAACTCATAATAGTAGCACCCTCGATTGAAAAATCTGCATCTGCACATAGTTTGACTTTGACACGGCCAATGAAACTAGTTAGTGTGGATGATGATTATTATAAAATGGATGATGGTACACCTACAGATTGTGTATTTTTAGGACTTAATAATCTTTTTGATGATGATAATAAACCAGATTTAGTAATCTCTGGTATAAACATCGGATCGAATATGGGCGAAGACATCACTTATAGTGGTACAGTAGCAGGAGCTAGTGAAGCAGTACTTCAAGGAGTGCCTGCAATTGCTATTAGTCAAGTATTTAATAACTTAAATAATGTAAATAAGAATGCTTGGGAATATGAACTAGCTGTAAAAACTATTCATGATATAGCAAAAAAAATATTAGAAGGTCAGTTCCCCCTAGGGAATAGAAAACTTTTAAATATAAATATACCACCATGTACCATAGATGAGTGCAAAGGAATAAAAATAACAAAAGCTGGATATAGAGAGTATGGAAATGATTCACATATGCATAAAAACCCAAGAGGTGAAGAGTTTTATTGGATAGGACTGCATCCTCTTCTTTGGCAAAGTGATGAGAGTAAAAGTTGTGATTTTGAAGCAATTCATAATAACTTCGTTTCAATTACGCCAATACAATTAGATATGACAAGTTACAATGACATAGACATATTAAAAGGATGGATAACAAATGGGTAATTTTACGCAAGAATTAACAAAAGATATAAAAAAGATAGTTGGTACCTTAAAGAGTGAAGAGATTCTAGTTGAAACATTAAAAAAGAAACTCACAAAAAAAGAATTCAAATACTTCAAATTAAAAATGCAAAATGCAAGTGAAGAAGTTATAGCCAAAAAGCTAGCATGTGATAAAGATAGACTTAAAGCTATTAAAAAACAAACTGGTGTAAAATTAAATCAAGAAAAACTTAAAAAAGAGTTACTAATAGTATGAAGAAATTAAAAATATTTGTATTTTTACTTATACCTATAATACTCTTTGCAGGGTGTTCATCCAAAATTGAACAGAAAGCAAATATCTCAAAAGCAAATCTAAAAATAACTGATTGGGATGATTTAGATGGATTTGAAACTGATAATTTAACAAAAGCTCTAAAAGTATTTTCTAAAGATTGTTTAGCTTCAAAAACAGATAGTAGACTTAAAGATGTATGTTTAAAAGCAGAAAATCCTATAAATATAGAAAATCCTAAAGAATTCTTCAAAAATAATTTCAAACCATATCAATTAATTTCTGATGAAAATGAGCAAACTGGGCTTATAACAGGATACTACGAACCTCTTTTACAAGGTAGTTACAATAAAACAAAAAGGTTTCAATATCCTCTATATTCTGTACCATCAAACTTAATCACAGTAAGTTTATCTAAAGCTTATCCTAGTCTGTCTGATTATACTCTACGAGGAAAATTAGAAGGAAATAAAATTATTCCTTATGATACGAGAGAAGAGTTAGAACATATTGATTATAGAACAGACAAACATCTAAACCCTATATGTTTTGTAGATGATAAAATAGATTTATTTTTTTTACAAATTCAAGGAAGTGGAAAAGTGCAACTTCGCAATGGTGAATTAATTAATGTTGGATATGGCGCACAAAATGGTCACAAATATTACAGTATCGGTAGAAAACTAATAGAAACAGGTGCGATTAAAAAAGAAGACATCTCGCTACAATCAATTAAAAAATGGCTTATCGCTAACCCTAGCAAAGTGGATGAAGTTTTGAATTTAAATAAAAGTTATATTTTTTTCCATAATAGTATAAAAACAGCGACAGGAAGTTTAGGTACACAACTTACAGCAAATAGAAATATTGCAGTTGATAGAAGAAATATACCATTAGGTTTTCCAGTCTTTATAAATACAAGCAATCCAATTACAGAAGAACCAATCAACCAACTTATGGTAGCTGCAGATACGGGTGGTGCCATAAAAGGCAAGATAAGAGCAGATTTCTTTTTTGGCAATGGTGATAAAGCTAGAGAATTAGCAGGGAAAATGAAACAAAATGGAAGATTATATATATTATTACCAAATAAAGAAAAAGTTAATAAGGACTAATAGCTATGCATATTACAAATAAAATATCAAATATATTTCATAAATTTGCGACGAAAGAGTTTCCCCGAGCTATTCAAAACATTATAAACAACGCATATGTAAATATTTTAGGTTTAGATATGAGAGAATTTGAAGATGTAAATACATATAAAACACTCAATAAACTCTTTATAAGAGAATTAAAAATACCTAGAGTAATAGACAAAGATGAAGAAAAATTCATTAGTCCTGCTGATAGTTTTGTGAGTGAATCTGGTGAGATAGAAGATGAAACAGCATGCCAAATAAAAGGAATGAGTTATAGCGTAAAAGAGCTTTTAACCCAAGAGATTATTTATGATAATTTCGAAAAACTCAAAAATGGTACATTTATGAACTTCTATTTAAGTCCAAAAGATTATCATAGATACCATGCAAGCTATAGCTGTCAAGTTACCAAACTTATACATGTACCAGGTAAACTATATCCTGTGAATTTTACATACCTCAATAAACAGGAAAGTTTATTTATTGAAAATGAGCGGGTAATCCTAGAGTGTAAAACAAAACAAAATAAGCTTTTTTATATGGTTTTTGTTGGTGCATTAAACGTGGGTAAAATGTTTTTTACTTTTGAACCTCGTATTAAAACAAATACAGAAAATATTTATCCTAATGTTTATGAGTATGAAAATTTATATATAACAAAAGGTGAATGCTTAGGTTACTTTGAAATGGGTTCTACAATCTTAATGTTTTGGGAAAAAGATATGGTAAATCTAAAAAATATCATTAATACTAAAGTACGATTTAGTGATGTGATATCTTCTATTGTCTAATTTAGCTAAAATTTCGCTACAATGCAAAGAAAATAGATAATTTAATAAATTAAAAGGTAAACATTATATGGTTAAAATTGTAAAGTTAAAAAAGATTTTTGGTTCAAGAGTTCTATTTCAAGATATAAATCTTTCACTAGATACAGGTAAAAGATATGGTTTAATTGGTGCAAATGGTGCTGGTAAAACTACTTTTTTAAATATGCTCAGTGGAACGGAAGAAATAACTGATGGGGATGTGCAAGTACAAAATGGAAAAAAAGTAGGAGTCCTTAGTCAAAATCAGTTTGCTTATGAGAATTTTACTTTAGCTGATGCTGTTTTATATGGAAACAAAAGACTTTATGATGCAATTAAACAGAAAGAAGAATTATATCTTGAAGAATATACTGATGAAATTGGTGAACAATTAGGTGAACTTGAAATGGTATGTTGTGAAGAAGATCCAACATATGAATATGATATCAAAATCACTAAAGTACTCGAATCATTAGGATTTCCATCTGATACGCATACAGAACTAATGAGTACAATCAGTGGTGGTAATAAATTTAAAATTTTATTAGCGCAAGTACTTTACCCTAAACCAGATGTATTATTTCTAGATGAGCCTACAAATAACCTTGATATTGCAACAATATCTTGGCTTGAAAACCAACTACAACATCATGATGGAACCATGGTAGTTATATCACATGATAGACATTTTTTAAATGCAGTTTGTACAAATATTTTAGATGTTGACTTTAAAAAAATCAGAGAGTTTTCAGGTACTTACGATGATTGGTATATAGCTTCTACTGTTTTAGCAAAACAAGCAGGTGTCGATAGAGATAAGAAAGTTAAAGAAAAAGAAGAACTGGAAGCATTTGTTCGAAGATTTAGCGCTAATGCATCTAAAGCAAAACAAGCAACATCAAGACAAAAACAACTTGATAAAATTGATATTTCAGCAATAGCAGTGAGTTCAAGAAGAGATCCCTCAATTGTATTCAAACAAGGAAAAGGAATTTCTAAAGAAGTTTTAGAATTTAAAAATATTTGTAAGTCTTATGATGGAGAAGTTGTTCTTAATAATTGTTCTTTAATGTTAGAAAAAAAAGATAAAATTGCATTAATAGGTCCCAACGGTGCTGGGAAAAGCACCTTATGTGAAATTTTAATGGAACATATAAAACCTGATTCTGGCGAGGTAAACTGGGGGGCAACTGCACAAGTTAGTTATTTCCCACAAAATTCTACTGATTTAATCAAAGGTAATACTACTTTATATGATTGGTTAAGAGATTTTGATAGAGATGCCGATATTGCTGAAATAAGAAACTGTTTGGGTAGAATGTTATTTAATGGCGAGGAACAAGAAAAATCTGTTATTAAATGTTCAGGTGGTGAAAAACACAGAATGATGTTAAGTAAAATTATGTTAGAAAAAAGAAACTTTTTACTTTTGGATGAGCCTACGAATCATCTTGATTTAGAAGCTATTATTGCTCTAGGAGAAGGTTTACTGGCATTTGAAGGTACTGTTATATGTGTTTCTCATGATAGAGAGTTATTGGACGCTTTTGCAAATAGAATAATAGAAATTCAAGAAGATGGTAGCATCAGTGATTTCGATGGTACTTATGAAGAGTACTTAGAATCTAAAGTATCATTTAAGTAGCTGTTGGATATAATACCAAAATAATTTAACAATCAAGGAATATAATATGGCAAGAAGATGTATGCTATCTGGCAAAGGCCCAATGTCTGGGAACAATGTAAGTCACGCAAAAAACAGAACTAAAAGAACGTTTAGACCTAACTTAAGATCAGTTAGAATCAGTCTAGAAGACGGAACAACACGAAAAATTAAGATTTGTGCTAAAGAACTAAGAACTCTTAAAAAGAATTCATAATTTAATCAAGATGTTTTTATGAAAACCATAAGAAGCATCAAAAAAGCTCTGGGCTGGGAATATCTAGTTACCAAACCAGAGTTTAACTTAGACAAAGAGATTTACTCTCAATTCAAACACTTTAGACTTCCCTTAATACTTTTACAGCTTATCATGATGGTAGGTACTATTGGATACATGATTATTGATGATTTTCCATTACTTGATGCTTTATATCAAACTGGTATTACATTTACAACTGTTGGATTTGGTGAAATTAACGAAATCTCTCAAGCTGGAAGACTATTTACTATTACACTAATAATATTTGGTTTTTTGATATTTACATTATCAATCACTGCCTTGATTCAAGTAATGGTAAAGGGTAAATTTTTAGATTTATATAAGGAGCGTGATATGTTATATAAAATAGCAAGATTAAGAAATCATTTTGTCATATTTAATCATAATGAATATAGTATTCAGTTAGCAAATCAATTTAGACAAAATCATATTCCCTTTGTAGTTGTTGATCCAAGGGAAGATATCGAGGAGATTGCCGCTATATATAACTATCCATATTATATAAAAGAGGAAACTTATACAGAGAAAGCATTTTTAAAATCTCATCTTTCTAGTGCAAAAGGTGTAATATCATTGTCAAAAAATATTGCAGATAGTATTACGATTATTGCATCTGTTAGATTATATGAAAAAGAATTAGGAAGAAAAAATCCTTATTTAATTATTTGTAATGCTGAATCACAAAAAGATATAGAAAGATTAAAAAAACTTGGTGCTAATAAAGTTGTTGCACCACCTGAACTTATGGCTAAAAGAGTTAGTGCTATGGCAATGCGACCTGATATGGAGAATGTCTTAGAAGAATTCTTATATAAAAAAGATACTCCCATTGATATGGAAGAAATATATATTAATGATGATAGCTGGTTTATTGATCAAGAGATTAAGGATGCTCATTTAAGAGATAAATTAAAAGTAAGTATAATTGGAATTACTGAATCAAATGGTAGCTTTTTGCAAACACCAAAAAGTTCAACGATAGTAAGAAAAGGATGCAAGTTGTTAGTTGTAGGAAACCAAGAAGGTATTGGAAAAGCAAAACAACTTGTAAATAATGTAATGAGGCCTTCTTACATAGAGAAAATGAATCAAAAGGATAAAATTTATGTTTAGTATTTTTCCAATAAAAGGAACTATTAGTGATATAAATGGATTTTACTGTGATGGTATAAGCGCTGGTTTAAAATCTAAGGGTGCATTAGATATGGGATTTATTTTCTCAGATACATTATGTAATGTTGAAGCATTATTTACACTTAATAAATTCCAAGCAGCGCCATTAAAGCATTTTCAAATGTATGAAAAAGATTTTAAAACTAACTTCGTACTTCTAAACTCAAAAAATGCAAATGCACTTACTGGACAAACAGGAATTGATGATATCAATGATATTTTTAGTTCTTTAAATTATAAAGTTACGAATCCTATAATGAGTTCAACAGGTGTAATAGGAAATCGCTTACCAAAACAAAAACTCATAAATGGAGCAAACTCATTTGATTTGACATCGAAAAATGGAGAAAACTTTTCAAAATCTATTATGACTACAGATGCTTATTCAAAAAAATGTTTCTATGAAGTAAAACTAGAAAACGGGGATACCTTTAAAATAGGAGCAGTTGCAAAAGGTGCAGGTATGATAAATCCAAATCTAGCAACAA
>CAWVZX010000042.1:0-8977 GCA_963934755.1 uncultured Arcobacteraceae bacterium
ACAAATGGTCAAGAGTGGCTAGATGAACTCAAAATTCATCTCTATAAAAACTATGAAATGTTAAAAATTGTTTGTGAAAAATACCCAAATAAAGTAAAACTAACACCTATAGAAGCAACCTATTTAGCATGGATAGATTGTAGAGATATGAAACTATCAGACCAGGAACTAAAAAACTTTTTTGTAAAAAAAGCGAAACTAGGACTAAACCAAGGAATGACATTTGGTTCAAATGGCTCAGGATTTATGAGACTAAATTTTGCCGTATCTACACAAAAGATGAATGAAGTTCTTAATAGATTGAATCTAGCCTTACAATAAGTATGCATTAAGAAAAATATAATAAATACTGGTATATAATTTTTAATATCTTTTATCAAAATGCTTAACTATAGATTTATTATTTATATTAAAAAAGTTTTTTGAAGAAAGTTAAATATATATTTTAAAGGAAACCTATGGCAAAATGTCCAATTACTGGTCTTGGTAGTGATACAAAGGCAGTAAATCCGATTACAAATAACTTAGGCACGACAAATAAAGAGTGGTGGCCAAATCAATTAAATCTAAAAATTCTTTCCCAACATTCAAATAAAGTTAATCCAAGGGGTGAAAATTTTAATTATGCAGAAGAATTTAAGAAACTTGATTATGATGCATTAAAAAAAGACCTCACAGAACTTATGACAGATTCACAAGAGTGGTGGCCTGCTGATTATGGTCATTATGGTCCACTATTTATTAGAATGGCATGGCATAGTGCAGGTACATATAGAACAGGTGACGGTAGAGGTGGGGCTTCTACAGGCAATCAAAGGTTAGCACCACTCAACAGCTGGCCAGATAATGTTAACTTAGACAAAGCAAGACGACTTCTCTGGCCTATTAAGCAAAAATATGGAAATAAAATTTCTTGGGCAGATTTAATGATTTTAGCAGGTAATGTTGCATTAGAATCAATGGGGTGTAAGACATTTGGATTTGCTGGTGGAAGAGAGGATGTTTGGGAACCAGAAGAAGATATCTACTGGGGTACTGAAAAAGAATGGCTAGACGACGAAAGATATGTAGGAGATAGAGATTTAGAGACTCCTCTAGCTGCTGTTCAAATGGGTCTCATTTATGTTAATCCTGAAGGACCGAATGGAGAACCAAATGTTTTAGGATCTGCTCAAGACATAAGGGAAACTTTCGAAAGAATGGCTATGGATGATGAAGAAACAGTAGCATTAATAGCAGGTGGACATACTTTTGGTAAATGTCATGGGGCAGAAGATGCTTCAAATGTAGGACCCGAACCAGAAGGTGAAAGTATTTTAGCACAAGGACTAGGATGGATTAGTAAATTCCTTAGTGGAAAGGGTGATGATACAATTTCTAGTGGAATTGAAGGCTCTTGGACTTCAAATCCAATCCAATGGGATAATGAGTATTTTGATATTTTATTTGCTTATGAATGGAGTTTGGAAAAAAGTCCAGCAGGTGCCTGGCAATGGGCTCCAATTAATCCTAAAGAAGAACATTTAGCACCAGCTGCACATAATTCTTCAAAAAAAGTAAAAACTATGATGACTACAGCAGATTTAGCTCTAAAATTAGATCCAATTTATGGACCCATATCGAAAAGGTTTCATGAAAATTCAGATGAATTTGAAGATACATTTGCCAGAGCATGGTTTAAATTAACACACAGAGATTTAGGGCCGAAATCTAAATATCTAGGTTCTGAAATTCCAAAAGAAGATTTACTTTGGCAAGATATTATTCCAATTTTAGATTATGAAGTAATAAATACAAATGATATTCAAACTTTAAAAGATTCTATTTTAAAAAGTGGGTTAAGTGTTTCACAATTAGTAAGTACTGCATGGGCTTCTGCTTCAACATATAGAGATTCAGACAAAAGAGGTGGTGCTAATGGAGCTAGAATTAGACTTGCTCCTCAAAAAGATTGGGAAGTAAATAAAGGTACACATAGAGTTATTGCAAAACTTATGACAATTCAAAAAGAGTTTGAATCAAATGACAATAATGGTAAAAAAGTTTCTATTGCAGACTTAATAATACTTGGTGGATCTGTAGCTATTGAAAAAGCTGCATCTGATGCAGGAATTAAAATTCATGTGCCATTTACAGTAGGACGAACCGATGCCTCACAAAAACAAACATCTATTCCTTTCTTTTCTTATCTTGAACCTGTGGTAGATGGATTTCGAAACTATGCAAAAAAACAATATTCTATAAGCGTAGAAGAGTTACTCATAGATAAAGCACAACTTCTTGGACTAACTGCTCCAGAAATGACAGTCCTTGTTGGTGGACTAAGAATTTTAGGTGCTAATTATGACAATTCACCTAAAGGTATTTTCTCAGACAATGAAGGAATTTTCACAAATGACTTTTTTGTAAATCTTCTTGATATGAATATCAAATGGACAAGTATTGATGAAAATGAAGATTTATTTGAAGGTATTGATACAAAATCAGGAAAAGTCAAATATACAGCAAGTAGAGTTGATCTTATTTTTGGTTCGAACTCTCAATTACGAGCAATAGCAGAAGTTTATGCAGAAGAAACTTCTAAAGAGAAGTTTATAAATGATTTTATTTTAGCTTGGAATAAAGTCATGAATGCAGATCTTTTTAAAGTTAATCCTTAAATTAAAATAAAGAAAAAAATAATTTTTTTCTTTATTATCTTAACAACATGTACAACTTTGTTTAAATTTACTCATTTTACCAACACCTGGATTAAATGTGTTTGTAGGGTCAAGTTCTTTGTAGAATTTTTGTAAAGTTTGCTCTGCTTCATATTGATGACCAACATTATGTTCAGCAGGATATTTAGCACCTCGACTATCAAAGTATTCAAGTAGCTTAGTTTTCATTTCTTTAAGATCACATCCTTTTTTAAATACATAATTTACATGAAATACATTACAGAAAAAATGCCCATAATGTAGTTTGAACTCAACATTGTCTTGAAGGTCTTTTGGAAGTTTTTCAACAAATTGTGTATCATTTCTTCTTAATGCAACATCTAATGGTAAAAGCCCAGAAATTTCTTTTCCATGCATAATTGTATATCTTCCTGCAGCTCCACCAGCAGCAAAACGATGAAGTAATGCTTTTTCACTCTCAATTTTACTACATACTAAATATCCACCATCAGAATCTTTCTTATCTTCTGACCAGTTTTTTTCTAAATATTCTTTTGCTTCTTCTATTCCATCATCTCCCATACTTAAAATAAGATGATGTTGATATTTATCTCTCATTTCTAATATTCTAGCTGGAACTTGGTTTGGAAATAGTTTACTTGTATATTGCATTACTTTATTTGGAATATCTGTAGGTAAAAATGAAATACCTTTTAAAATATTTTCAACTTTTGATTTTAACTCATATAAAAGTGGCATTCTGTGAGTACCTAAATATCTTATTGCTACAAAAGTATCTTTTCCGTACTCTTCTGTGATATTAAAGATTTTACGATCCATATATTCTCCCATTTCTGGAAGATTTTTAAATTTACTTAAAATATCAACTCGTAATTGTGCAAGTTTCTCAGGATTATTTGTACCTAAGTAAAATACTTGTTCTCTTTTTGGCATAGCAAAGGTGTCAGTTCTTACTGCAAAAATACCTAATTTTCCAGCACAACCACTACTCTCAAACAGTCGTCTTTCATCTGCATTAAAACGAGCAGGAATCTCTGATTCTACATCACGAACACGTTCCTCATATTCATTATCTGAAGCCATTGCAGTATAATTTATTTTAGAAGCATCAAAGTTTCCTTTTTCTAGGTTTGTAAGTATTTCTTCTGGTGTAACACCTAGTCCATCAATACCTAGATTATTTATAAGGTGTAGCTTCCCATTCTCATCTACTTGTGCATAAATAGCAAGTTGAGTATAAGCAGGTCCCCTTTTTACAAGTGCACCACCAGAATTATTTGCAATACCACCTATAACTGTTGCACCAAGCTGTGAAGAACCTATAATTGAGTGAGGACCACGATTGAGTGTTGCTAAAGTTTCTTCAAGTGAATGTAGTGTTGCTCCTGATAAACTAATAGCTTGCTTCCCGTCATTTATTAAATGAATTTTATTAATAGCCAGTGTACTTATTATCACAACGTCTCTATCATACTCGTTTCCACTTGGGGCAGAACCTTCTGTAAGCCCTGTTTTTGCAGCTTGCATAATAATAATGCAGTTAGCTTCTACACAAATTTCTATTAACTTCCATTGCTCTAGTAATGTGCTAGGAAATACAACTGCCAAAGCTGATCCTACTCCTGAACGAAATCCTGTTCTGTAATAGGATGTTTTATTCTCTTTTGTTAAGACTTTTTTATTACCTACTATATTTTGAAAGTCTTGTATTAATTTATTTTGTATATTTGTTATTGACATATTGAGTCCTTGAAGTTATACATA
Organism: uncultured Arcobacteraceae bacterium; assembly: GCA_963934755.1. Classification (GTDB taxonomy): domain Bacteria; phylum Campylobacterota; class Campylobacteria; order Campylobacterales; family Arcobacteraceae; genus JAIOSF01. The sequence goes on from CAWVZX010000042.1 coordinate 4,446, forward strand.
ATTATACAAAAAATTTCCTAAATAAAGCATAATATTTTTTACTATCTTACAAGATAAAATCTAGTATTTTTTGGATATAATTAAGCATTAAATAAAAGAGATATTTTATACTAGGAAATAGTAAACATACATGGCATTAATAGATTTACAAAAAATAAATAAACAATACGATATAAAAGTGATACTAAAAGATGTAAATTTTACTCTGCAAGAAAAACAAAGAGTAGCGATAATTGGTCAAAATGGTCAAGGAAAATCTACTTTTATGAAAATTATAAGAAAAGATATAGAAGTAGATAGTGGAGAAATTGCTATCGATAAATCCATAAAAATAGAGATGTTAGATCAGCAGCCTAAATTTAAAGCAGGTGTAACTGTAAGAGAAGCTATCGAGGAACAATTAGTAGATTTAAAAAACGCACAAAGAGAATATGATAGAATTTCTGAGCTTTTAGCTACAGACTATGAAAACGAAGAACTTATTAGAAAACAAGCACATTTTATGACATACTTAGATCACCATAATGCTTGGGATCTAGACAATAAAATCCAAAGAGTGCTTCAAGAATTTGATTTAAAAAATTATGAGTTTAAAGATGTAACACTTTTAAGTGGTGGAGAACAAAGAAGGGTTGGTTTAGCTGGATTGATTCTAAAAAAGCCTGATATTTTACTCTTGGATGAGCCCACAAATCACCTTGATGTTTACATGGTTGAGTTTTTGGAAACTATACTTTTAAAAGAAAAATTTACACTACTTTTCATATCACATGATAGATATTTTTTAGATAATGTTGCTACAAATATTATAGAGATAGAAGACGGTACTTTAACTAAATACAGAGGTGGATATAAAGATTATCTTTTACAAAAAGAACAAAATCTTTTACATTTGCAAAAAGAACATGAAAATTTAGTAAGTGAACTAAGAGATGAAGCATATTGGATGCAGCATGGAGTAAGTGCTAGAAGAAAAAGAAATGTCTTAAGAAAAGATAATTATTTCAACCTAAAAGAAAGAGTAAAAACAAACCCAGCAAAAATAAATAAAATGAAATTAGATATAGAAAGAGAACAAAAGTCTTTTAATGATGGTGATACTAAAAATAAAAAGAAAATGCTATTTGAATTAGATAATGTATATTTAACTCTTGGAAACAAACCTCTTATAAAAGATTTCACTGCAAGAATTTTACAAAAAGATACTATAGCAATTGTGGGACCCAATGGAAGTGGGAAATCAACTATTTTAAAAGTATTTTTAGAAAGGCTAAAAATAGACAAAGGCAGCTTTAAAAAAGGCGAATTTAAAGTTGGCTATTTTGATCAACATAGAGAAATGCTAGATGAAAATAAAACTATTTTACATCAATTCTGTCCAGATGGTGGAGATAGAGTTGAGCTAAATGATGGTAGAAATATGCATGTTTATGGATACTTAAAAAACTTTTTATTTCCAAAAGAATATTTAGATAAGAAAGTTGGACTATTAAGTGGTGGCGAAAAAAATAGAATTGCACTAGCTTTACTTTTTACTAGAAAATTTGATGTTTTGATTATGGATGAGCCTACAAATGATTTGGATATTCCTACTATTAATATCCTTGAAAAGTATCTTATGCATTTTCAAGGTGCTTTAATATTTGTCAGTCATGATAGATATTTTGTAGATAAAATTGCTAAAAAATTGTATATTTTTAAAGGTGATGGCTTACTTGAAGAAAGTTACCAAAAGTATAGTGAATATTTAGAAGATGAAAAAGATGAAAAGTTTGTGTTAGAGATGGAAAAGAATAATAACATTACACAAGCAAAAACTATAAAAATAAAAGATGAAAAATCAAAATCAAAAATAAAACTAACATTTAACGATAAAAGAGATTATGAAAACTTACCAAAAGAGATGGAATCATTAGAGTTAAAAATAGAAGAATTAACTGCGTGTATTATGAGTCCTAAGTGTTATGAAGAAAAAGGTTTAGTATTTGTTAGCGAAGAGTTAAATAGTAGTAAAGATTCATATGAACTCAAAGTTGAAAGATTTTTAGAACTAGAAGAATTAATGGAGAGTTTTTAATATGAATCAAAATGAAACGAGAAGTCCTATAGAACTTATTGCAGATGCATTACAATAAAATATAAAAGGTTATAGTTAATTATGGAAATATGGAATAATATTTATAGTCATTTTGATCCAGTTGCATTTAATCTTTTTGGAGCTGGCGTTCATTGGTATGGTATTATGTATGCAATTGCTTTACTTAGTGCTATAGGCGTAGCTCATTGGATTGTTAAAAAAGATAACTTAGATATAAGTAAAGAAGCCTTAGATGGTTATATTTGGTGGGCTGAAATCGGTGTTATTTTAGGAGCTCGCTTAGGATATATTTTATTTTATGACTCGCATACTTCTTATTATTTAACACATCCTTTGCAAATCTTTAATCCATTTAGTGCAGATGGAACATTTGTTGGGATATCTGGTATGAGTTATCATGGAGCTCTAGCTGGTTTTATAATTGCTTCATTTTTATGGTGTAGAAAAAATAAAATTTCTTTCTGGTTTATGGCAGATATCGCTGCGATTTCTGTTCCTTTAGGATATACCTTTGGGCGCATTGGAAACTTTATTAACCAAGAGTTAGTAGGTCGTGTTACTGATGTATCATGGGGAATATATGTAAATGGAGTACTAAGACATCCATCTGCTTTATATGAGGCATTTTTAGAAGGTTTTGTAATTTTTGTCATATTATTCATAGTCAGATCAAAAAAACAGTTTGATGGTCAATTGGCAATTCTCTATGTAATATTATATTCGTTCATGAGAATAATAGCTGAAATCTTTAGACAACCTGATATACAATTAGGATTTTTATTAGGAACAAATTGGATAACTATGGGTATGATGATTTCATCAATATTTGCAATTTTATGCTCTATTCTTTATATATTGATATATCAAAAATATAAAGTAAAATAATTAATTTAAAGAATCTTTAATATAGCCCATTTTGATTGCTTCATCTTCTATTTTATTTTTCAGAAGATCAATCCTCCATTTATGACGAGTTGCAAAGCTTATTATTTCTTTTTCTCTCTCCTCTTTACTACAAAATACATAAATTCTTTTTAAAAATAATTTTGGTATTTGGATTGCAATTAGTTGAAAATAGTTTTCTTTACAATTTCTTGAACAAAATGCTTTGCTCATAGCTATCTTTTTTTTACAAAAGGGGCAATGTGACATATATAATTATCCTTTTATTTGTGTACTGGAACTAACTTATAAAAATTAGCATTGCTAACATCATGCATAATTTTTGGTTCTGCTTCGTGTAAGGCAATAATTTTTATTTCTTGACCGTATAATAACCAAGCATCGGCGTTGTTTTCTAATACACCTAAAGAAAACATTTCTACGATTTCATCTTTAGAAACTATTTGTTCTTCCATCACATCATCCAATTCTTCTATTTGATAACTAGAATATGAGTTGTTCTAATAATTTTACTTATCATAATATTTTTATATGCATGTACTGCTAATTGTATCTAAAATAATTATTTATGTCAAAGGTACAAAATAACAACTAAATAGTATCAAAATATATTATGTAAAGATTTAAATAATTATTTTAAGTTTGCCCAATTATCTCCAATTGATAAACTAACTTTTAATGGAACTTCTAATTCATAAATATTTTCCATAATATATATTAATTTTTCAGTTATTACATTTAGTTTGTCTTCTTTAACTTCAAAAATAAGCTCATCGTGAATTTGCAATAACATTTTAACATCGTCACAATTCTTATACTTTATATCTATTTTAATCATAGCTAATTTTATTAAATCTGAAGCACTTCCTTGAAATACAGTATTTACTGATTCTCTTTCATATGTAGCTCTCATCATACTTGTAGCATTTTCAAAATCAAATCTCCTTTTTCTCCCAGAGAGTGTTTTGACATAAGCATTTTCCATAGCCGTATCTTGAATAGATTTCATAAAATTTTTCACTGTAGCAAAACTTTTAAAATAACTATCTATATATTCTTTTGCTTCTTTTGCAGGTATTCCTAACTGTTCACCTAGCTTTCTACTACCCATTCCATATAATAAACCAAAGTTAATTGATTTGGCTATATTTCTTTTACTTTTTGCTTCTTCTTCACCGAAAATTTTAATAGCTGTTTGTAAATGGATATCTTTATCATTTAAAAAAGCTTCAAGAAGTGCTGGGTCTTTACTATAGTGTGCTAGAAGTCGTAATTCTATTTGCGAATAATCTATTCCCACTAACTTATACCCAGGACTTGCTATAAAACCTTTTCTAATAGCTCGACCTGCCTCGGTTCTTACTGGAATATTTTGTAGATTTGGATTTCTACTACTTAATCTTCCTGTTGCTGTTCCAGTTTGTAAAAATGAAGTATATATTTTTTTTTCTTCATTTTTTTTTCCTAATTCTAATAATGGTTGAATGTAAGTTGACTGTAGTTTAAAAGCTTCTCTATATTCTAAAATCTT
>CAWVZX010000043.1:0-8941 GCA_963934755.1 uncultured Arcobacteraceae bacterium
CATATTAATTTTGAGTTAAAAATAAAACTTACAATTAGTTACATATTTTACATTTAATGAGAAATTTTTAGAATATAATCTTTATCATGCTATTATTAAGCTATTATTGTGCTATATTACGAAAAAATTTAAAAGGAAATATTTATGCAAGATATTGATTTAATAGATATAGACCCAGAAGAAACTCAAGAGTGGATAGAAGCTCTTGAAGTTGTGGTTAAAGAAGAAGGAAGCGAGCGAGCACACTTCTTATTAGAAACATTAATTGACAATGCAAGAAGAAATGGATCAGATATTTCTTATAAAACTAATACTTCTTACTTAAATACAATTCCTGTAAATCAAGAACCAAAAATGCCTGGTAATAGAGACTTAGAAAGAAAAATAAGATCAATCATAAGATGGAATGCTCAAGCAATGGTATTAAGAGCATCTAAAAAGAACCTGGATCTAGGTGGACATATTGCATCATTTCAATCATCAGCTACACTATACGATGTAGGATTTAACCATTTTTTTAAAGCACCAAATGCAAAAGATGGTGGAGATTTAGTATTTTTTCAAGGGCATATTTCTCCTGGTATTTATGCTAGAAGTTTTGTAGAAGGAAGATTTACAGAAGAACAAATGGATAATTTTAGACAAGAAGCATTTGCCGACGGACTTTCTTCATATCCACATCCTAAACTTATGCCAAACTATTGGCAGTTTCCAACTGTATCAATGGGACTTGGACCTATTCAAGCCATTTATCAAGCAAGATTTTTAAAATACTTAACAAATAGAGGTATAAAAGATTGTAGTGGACAAACTGTATACTGTTATCTAGGCGATGGTGAAACAGATGAACCTGAATCTTTAGGGGCTATTGGACTTGCAGCTCGAGAGGATTTAGATAATCTAGTCTTCGTAATTAACTGTAATTTGCAAAGACTAGATGGCCCTGTTAGAGGAAATGGTAAAATTATACAAGAACTTGAAGGTACATTTAAAGGTGCTGGTTGGGAAGTTCTAAAAGTTGTATGGGGAAGACACTGGGATGCTTTATTAGATAAAGACAAATCAGGAAAATTAAAACAATTAATGGACGAAACTCTTGATGGTGAGTATCAAAACTTTAAGCAAAAAGGTGGTGCCTATACAAGAGAACATTTCTTTAATAAATACCCAGAAACAGCGAAACTTGTAGAAAATATGAGTGATGATGATATTTGGAGATTAAATAGAGGTGGTCATGATCCTATTAAAATTTATGCTGCATATAAAAAAGCACAAGAGACCAAAGGTAAACCAACTGTTATTTTAGCTAAAACAATTAAAGGTTATGGAATGGGTCAGTCTGCTGAAGGTAAAAACATTGCTCATGGTGTTAAAAAAGTAGATATTGATTCATTAAGACAATTTAGAGATCGATTTGATATCCCCATAACTGATTCTGAGTTAACTACATTACCTTACTATCGACCTGCTTTAGATTCTGCTGAGATGAAATATATGAAAGAAAAAAGAGCTGAGCTTGGTGGTTTCATACCTCAAAGAAAAGCGAAATTTTCAACTCCTTTAGATATTCCTACTTTAGATAAATTTGATGCTGTATTAAAAGGAAGTGGAGATAGAGAAATTTCTACAACAATGGCATTTGTAAGAGTATTAAATATCTTAGTTAAAGACAAAGCAATTGGAAAAAGAATTGTACCTATTGTACCTGATGAAGCAAGAACATTTGGTATGGAGGGTATGTTTAGACAACTTGGTATTTATGCGAATAGTGGTCAAAAATATATTCCTCAAGATAAGGATCAAGTGGCATATTATAAAGAAGATAAAAAAGGTCAAGTACTTCAAGAAGGTATCAATGAATTAGGAGCTATGGGTTCTTGGACTGCAGCTGGTACTTCATACTCTGTAAATGATTGTCCTATGATTCCATTTTATATCTTCTATTCAATGTTTGGATTTCAAAGAACAGGTGATATGTGTTGGGCAGCGGCTGATCAAATGACAAGAGGTTTCTTAGTCGGAGGAACATCTGGTAGAACTACACTTAATGGTGAAGGTTTACAACATGAAGATGGACATTCACATGTAATTGCAAATACAATTCCAAATTGTGTTACTTATGATCCAACTTATGGTTATGAAGTGGCTGTAATAGTACAAAATGGTGTAGAAAGAATGTATGGTGAAAAACAAGAAAACATATATTATTATATGACTACTTTAAATGAAAACTATGTACAACCAGCTATGCCAGAAGGTGCTGAAGAAGGTATTTTAAAAGGTATATATAAACTTAAAACCTACGAAGCTAAAAATGACTATAAAGTAAAATTATTAGGTTCTGGTACTATTTTAGAGCAAGTGAGACATGCAGCTGAAATATTAGCTAGTGATTACTCAATTGCATCTGAACTTTATTCTGCTACTTCATACAATGAATTAACAAGAGAAGCTCAAGATATAGAAAGATCAAACTTATTAAATATAGATGAAGAAGATAAAATTGCATATATTGATCACGTTCTAGGAAGTGATGAAGAAAATATTATCATCTCAAGTACTGATTATATGAAATCCTACTCTGAACAATTAGCTCCATTTGTAAAAGGCTCATTTAAAGCTCTAGGTACAGATGGATTTGGTAGAAGTGATAGTAGAGAAAATTTACGAAGTTTCTTTGAAGTTGATACTGATTTTATTGTATTTACCACATTAGCACAGCTAGTAAGAAATGGTAAATTAAAGAAAAGTATTTTAGCTGATGCTATGAAAAAACATAATATTGATCCAACAAGAATCAATCCAGTAAAAGCATAAGGACTAAATAATGAGTGCAATAGAAGAAATTATACTTCCAGATGTTGGAGGAGAAGCCGTAGATGTAATAGAAATTTGTGTGACTAATGGTGATTCATTTGAAGAAGAAGATGCGATAATTGTTGTTGAAACAGATAAGGCTTCTATGGATATTCCAGCATCTTTTGCTGGAACTATTGAAAATATGAATATTAAAGTTGGCGATAAAATAACTGAAGGCACTGTAATTTGTACTGTTAAACGAGCAGCAAGTGAATCTGATGATACCCCAGAAGTTACAAAACAGCCTGAAGTAGCAAAAAAAATAGATGCAGTAGAGAAATTAGTCGATGATACTCCTAAACCTATAAAAGAAAGTATTTCAACAGTTATTGAAGATGTATATATACCTGATATTGGTGGTGATTCTGATGTTGCAGTAATTGAGGTGATGATTAGTGTTGGAGATCATGTCGATTTTGATGATGGATTAATCACTTTAGAAACTGAAAAAGCATCAATGGATGTACCCGCTCCGTTTGCAGGTGAGATACTAGAAGTCTTTATACAAGCTGGAGATAAAGCATCTGCTGGAACTTTAGTAGCAAAAATACAAAAACAAGTTGTAACAACTAATACAACAGACAAAGAGACAATACCAAATAAAACTATAGATAACAAAGCTGCAATAGTAAAAATAGACAATACAAAAAAAGTAGACACTCCATCAACTGTATTAGCAACAAAAGCAACGAGAGTTCATGCAAGTCCAAGTGTACGAAAAATAGCTCGAGAATTTGGTGTGGATTTAACTTTTGTAAAAGGAAGTGCTAGAAAAAATAGAATCATTAAAGATGATATAAAAGCATATGTCAAAGAACAACTTAATAAACCTGCTTCTACTAATGGTGCTGAACTTGGCTTTAATTTACCTCCACTAAAAGAGATTGATTTCTCTAAATTTGGTGAAATTGAAACAGTAGAATTAAGTAGAATCCAAAAAATATCTGGGCCAACACTTCATAGAAATGCACTTTCAATACCACATATTGCCCAATTTGATGAAGCAAATATAACAGAACTTGAGAAATTTAGAAAAGAACAAAATGCAATTGCTGATGGATTTAAATTATCTCCATTAGTATTTGTTGTAAAAGCTGTAGCAAAAGCACTAGAACTTTATCCTAAATTTAATTCATCATTAAGTAGTGATGGAAATACTTTAATTATGAAAAAGTATTTTAACATTGCCATTGCAGTTGATACTCCAAATGGATTAGTAGTACCAGTGATTAAAGATGTTGATAAAAAAGGATTTAAAGAAATTGCATTAGCTATGGCTGAGATTTCTGCGAAAGCCAGAGATGGTAAACTAAAAGCACAAGATATGCAAGGTGCCAGTTTTACTATTTCTTCTTTAGGTGGAATCGGTGGTACATACTTTACTCCAATTATTAATGCACCTGAAGTAGCCATTTTAGGTTTATCAAAATCTGAAATGAAACCAAAATGGAATGGGAAAGAATTTGAACCAGCACTAATGTTACCATTATCATTATCTTATGACCATAAAGTTATTGATGGAGCAGATGGAGCAAGATTTACAACAACTTTAGCAAAACTTTTAGGCGATATTCGTCTTTTGAATTTATAAGGAGTTTTTATGAATGAAATTAAATGTCAAGTATTAGTAATAGGAGCGGGTCCTGGTGGATACTCAGCCGCATTTCGTGCAGCTGATTTAGGACTTGATGTAGTACTTATTGAAAAATATGAAACTCTAGGCGGAGTTTGTTTAAATGTTGGATGTATTCCATCTAAAGCACTTCTTCATGTAGCAAAAGTGATGGAAGAAGCTGAACACATTACTCCTCATGGTGTAAGTTTTGGAAAACCGACTTTAGACATTCCGAAAATATCTGGATACAAGAGTGCGGTAGTTAAAAAACTAACTGATGGATTATCGGCTATGGCGAAAATGAGAAAAGTAAAAACTGTTCAAGGTAATGCAAAATTTTTAGATAAAAATAATGTACTAGTATCTGGGTCAGAAGAAACGAAAATAACTTTTGATAATGCAATTATTGCAGCAGGTTCAAGACCAATAGAACTACCATTTATTCCACATGAAGATCCTAGAATTTGGGACTCAACTTCTGCACTTGATTTAGATACTATTCCAAAAAAACTACTTGTAATGGGTGGTGGTATTATTGGATTAGAAATGGGTACAGTTTATGAAAAGCTTGGCTCTAAAATTGATGTAGTTGAGATGTTAGCTCAGCTTGTACCAGCTGCTGATGCTGATGTTATGAAAGCATATACAAAAGCAAATAAAGACAGATTTAATATCATGTTAAAAACAAAAGTTGCGGCTGTTCTTGCAAAAGAAGATGGTATCCATGTAACTATGGAAAGTGCATCTGGGTCTGTAACTTACATATATGATGCAGTTTTAGTAGCTATAGGTAGAGCACCAAACGGAAAATTTCTTGATGCTTCTAATGCTGGTGTTGCTGTTGATGATAGAGGTTTCATTAATGTGAATAATCAAATGAAAACTAATGTAGATAATATCTTTGCTATTGGTGATATCGTAGGACAACCAATGCTAGCTCATAAAGCAGTACATGAAGCACATATTGCAGCTGAAGTTATTTCTGGTAAGAAACACTTCTTTGAACCAAAAGTGATACCATCTATTGCATATACTTTTCCAGAAGTTGCATGGGTTGGATTAACAGAAAATGAAGCAAAAGCAGCTGGTATCAACTATGAAGTATCGACTTTCCCATGGTCCGCTTCAGGACGAGCATTGGCTTGTGATGTTAGTGATGGGTTTACAAAATTAATTTTTGATAAAGAAACTCACATATTAATTGGTGGTGCTATTATTGGGGATAATGCTGGCGAATTATTGGGGGAAGTCTCTTTAGCCCTTGAGATGGATTGTGATGCTGAGGATATTGCACTTACAATCCACGCACATCCTACCTTACATGAATCTGTAGGACTAGCAGCTGAGATTTATGAGGGAGTTATTACAGATTTACCAAATGCCAAGGCAGTAAAGAAAAAATAAATTTTATTTTTACACATATATAAAGGGAGTGTATTATCACTTGATACACACTTCTTGGACCAATATATGCTGGAACAATAACTCTTTTTTATGATTTTATTTATACAGTTACACCATCCAATGCAAATATCTCTCCTTGACAACTCGTACGATATTTAGTACAATATAAAAAATGATTCAAAGGATAGCTATGACAAAAGTTATGTCAGTAAGCCAAGTAAGAGCAGATATTTATAATGTAATAGATGAAACAGCACAAACGCATGAGCCAATACTTATCACAGGTAAAAGAAATAATGCAGTGATGGTTTCGCAAGAAGATTGGAATGCAATAGAAGCAACATTATATTTAAACTCTATACCAAATATGGTATCGTCAATTCAAGAATCTATGGAAGAAAACGATAGTGAATTTAGTAAATCTGTGGAATGGTAGAGTATAAAATACTTTATAGTAAATTTGCATTAAAAGATGCCAAAAAACTATCAAGTGCAAACTTAAGTCAAAAAGCAAAAGAACTTATAGAGACTATTAAAAAAAATCCATTTCAAAATCCACCACCCTATGAGAAATTAATTGGTAATTTAAATGGTTCATACTCAAGAAGAATAAACATTCAACATAGAATTGTGTATGAAGTTAGAGAGATAGATAAAGTAGTGAAAATATCTCGAATGTGGTCACATTACGGGGAATAACAAATCAATACAAAAAAGGGAAGAGTTAAATCTCTTCCCTTTTTTAGTTTTTTCAATAATATTACTGAAGATATGATATAGCACCTATTCCTGCAATAGAACCATCGCCAGCTGCACAAACAACTTGCTTTGGAGCATCGATACGAATATCACCTGCTGCAAAAAGACCAGGAACTGATGTTTCCATCTTAAGGTTAACTATAACTTCACCTATTTTATTTGTATCACATAAAAATGATCCATCATCTTGTACTAATGTTTCATTTAAGATATCTCTTCCTACAAATATAAAACAGCCTAAACCATTTAAAGTTTTTTCTTCACCTGTAGCTTTATCTTTTACAATAACTCCAGTAACTCCTGAAGCATCACCGATTATCTCTTCTGCTGTATGACTCATGACTTTTACAATATTAGGGAATTTTTCTAATTTGTCTACTTCATGTGGACTTGCTTTAAATTCATCTCTTCTATGAATTATATAAACTGTTTTACAAATATTAGCTAAAAATATCGCTTCTTCAACAGCAGTATCTCCACCACCTAATACAACAACATCTTTACCCTTATAGAAAAACCCATCACAAGTAGCACAAGTACTTACACCCTTACCGAAAAATTCTTTCTCACCTTTAATACCAGCTGGCTTAGGAACACTTCCTGTTGCTATTAATACAGATTTAGATTCTACTTTAGAACCATCTTCTAAAAGTAATGTGAAAATGTCTTTTGATTTCGTAATTTGTGTAACTGCATTCAGTTGATGTTTTAGACCGAATCTTTGACATTGTTCTGGCCATTTATCCATGAGTTCCATCCCTGTAACAATTTCTATTTGTCCTGGATAATTTTCTACCTCACTACTTTGTGTAATTTGACCACCTGCCATACCTTTTTCAAACATAGTAACATTATTTAAGCCACCTCTAGTAGCATAAAGCCCTGCAGTAAGCCCTGCAGGACCTCCTCCAATAATTGCAAAATCTAACATATATTCCCCTAGTAATTCTTATTATTGAATTATACAATGATTAACTTGCGATTGACTTGAATTGTACTTTATAGTCCGAATATTATATACTGAGTAATTTAAGATATGAAATTGTATAATTAAATCTTAAAATTATACAAGAGAGTTTTATTTGAAAATTATATTATCCATTATTTTAGCCTTCAGCATTAGTTTTTCATCCACATTTCAAGAAAAAATTTGGTGGAAAGGCGAAAGTTTACTGACTTTTTTCGATAAACATCGAATTCCAAATGATGTTTATTTTAATCTCTCCAAAACAGATAAAGAGCTTTGTAGCGAGATTTATGCGGGGATTATGTATCAAATGATGTTCGATACAAATCATAAAATCACACAAGTACTTATCCCAATTAGTCAAGAGATGCAAATCCATATCTTTCAAGATGAAAATAAAAAATATGTACTAGATCTTATTCCAATAGAATATTCTGAAATAAGACAATCTATAACAATCCCAATAAAAAATTCTCCCTATCAAGATATTGTTGAAACAACTGGAAATAAAGCACTTGCAAATGAATTTATCATAGCATTTAAGAAATCTATAAATTTTAAAATACTAGGAAAAGATGATTTGGTTTCAATTATATTTAACCAAAAGATTCGATCTGGAAGATATTTTGGTACGCCTGAAATACTAGCGGCATCTGTACAAATAAGAAAGAAAACATATTATATTTTTCTTAATCAAGATGACAAAAGATATTATAATGATCAAGCGAAAAGTTTAACAAGTTTTTTACTAAGAATGCCACTTCGCTATACAAGAATTTCAAGTAAATTTACACTTAAAAGATACCATCCTATTTTAAAAAAATATAGAGCACATTTAGGAGTCGATTTTGCAGCACCTACAGGCAGAAAAGTATATGCAACAGCAAATGGGAAAATCATTCATAAAAGTAGAAAAGGTGGGTATGGAAAAACTGTAATGATTAGACATAATAATGGATTAAAATCATTGTATGCTCATTTAAGTAGCTATAATAATAAAATAAGAGTTGGTCAGTATGTAAATCAAGGTGACTTTATTGGAAGAGTAGGAACAACAGGCATGAGTACAGGACCACATCTTCATTTTGGTTTGTATAAAAATGGTCGTGCCATAAATCCTTTAAAAACTATTAGTGTAACTAAAACAACGCTAGCAGGTAAAAAGAAACGAGATTTTACGAGACTGATTAAAAATATTAAAATCGAATTAAAAGAATCGCTACACAATAAAATAATGAAGATTGAAGATTTTAAGTTGTCATACAAAATATAATTAAAGAGTCATACTATGAATATTGAAAATTTAGATATAGAATTAGACGAAATAGAAAAGAGTT
>CAWVZX010000044.1:0-8877 GCA_963934755.1 uncultured Arcobacteraceae bacterium
TGGTAGAGCATCTCGTTTACACCGAGGGGGCCATAGGTTCGAGTCCTATACTACCCACCAATAACAACAACACTAATAGACTATCCCACATAACATATGATTACAAGCCAGGTATGCAATAGGTATGCAAAAAAGTTGTGCTGGTCCTTTTAATCAAGTAATTACTTATATTATTTACCCTCACATGCAGCGGAAACCAGGGGTAATCAGCCGCTTATTTACTAGCTTTTTTATCTATGTTTTTGACTCGTCCAGGTTGTATCGCCGCCGCTGTTGCGGCTGTAAATATACAGTGGCTGTTGCCACTGCCCTCGCATCCACTCAATAGCAAGGGTAAGCCTTGTATGGCCCATTAAACAATGCTTTAGACTAGAGGTACCATGTCCATTTGCAATGAGGTTTTAAAGGGTAGGGGGCATACACCCTCGTTCAAATAGGGATCCTAATAGTTTACCCTATATAGCTTGTTTTACTCGGTTAAGGATGTAAAAATACTTTTGTCATATGAATTATAGAATTTCAAAATATTATAAAAATTTTTCAAGCTGGGTTTATGACATCTGCATTAACTGTAAAAATTCTAAACCAGTTTCCGATATCATCACAGTTTCATACCCAGATAATAAAAATATTATCGGTCCAATTTGCACTGATTGTCATCCAAAAAAATAAAAATTTTTTTTAAAATTTGCTAGGCTTTTGTGAGGTTTAAAGAACCTGGCGGAGTATAGAATGTGCATAAGATACTCCACCAGAAAAAGTATTATTATTATAATTTTATATATAGAGATTTTATTCCCAAGATCCAAGATCCATTTATCAAATATAGTTAAATCTAGTGCAATATACTTTTGTGCTAGCATCATGGGCGGAGCCTTAATCATTATGCATGCACCTCTGGACCCTGGTTAAGCCGCCTCTTGTAGACGCTGAAAAACTTTTGAGGTTAGCATCCGTTAACCAGCCTAGGTATACTTGCTGCAAACTGTAAAAAACTATTGCAATGAAACGAGAAACTGGAAAAGCTGGAGTAAACATAAGTACACATTTGAAGTTAACATAAGTTAACTTTTTACCGTTATTTATCGGAATTATCAGACTTATCCTTTTCTTCCCAATGCGCCCCAAACATATCTTTTGCAAGTTCTTCTTGGCTAGCCATAAAACTCTCTCTGTCTGGAAATATAGTTCTAATCTTATCTTCTATTTCCTCTTCTGAAAGTTCCTTGGTTAAAGTTATATTTCTATCAATATATAAACCAGCAACCTTACCTCTTAACTCCTCTGCTTTATTTGCTACTCCGTATTGGCCCTTGTCCATGGCTGCATCTCTTATTCTAGTTAGCATTGCCAGGTGTTTATCTCTATCAATATCCCAAGCCTCTCTTAATCCAGCAACACGACCTTGAATTTCCAGTGCTATATCTGGATGCTTTTTCCAGTCCAATAGTTCTGAGGCTCTAGTGTGTGCTGACTTAATATCGTATCCAGCATTAATTGCGCATTGTGTGGCTGACCATTGCCCATATTTTGCACAGTAGTTGTCTATAAATTTTTGCTGTTTGGGAGTTATCTTGTCATTATATTTTTTTAACTCTAGCTGATCTTTTATTTTTTTAGTTAGAGCAGTTTCATTTGTATCTAATTTATTTTTCATTTTAACATTAACCTTATCTGCGGTGCCTTACCGCTTTTTGCTATTAGATGTATTTGTATTAATTCTGCTTTCTCTAACTTTCTTAATGCTTTTGCTTTTGTTTTAGGGTCCATGCCATACTCATATTTAAACATGGTCACATTATCTAACTTAACCCATTCAGATTTTTTACCTGTCATGTAGTCTGGCAACCCAAGCCGAAATCTTGCGTATAGATAAATCATCAAGCCACCAAGGCCAGCAACCTTTCTATAACAGCCAGCGATATAAGGATTGATACTTCCAAGGATGAATTTGCTTTTTGCGAAATCTGGGATCTGCATAGTTAGTATGTATATATATAATATTAATATATACCCTCGGTTATGGAGTTCCTCCCACCGATAAGGCGGACAAACTCCTAGGGTTAGTTTTAGATACTCTAGGAATATTTCCCAGGGTATTAGTTTCAACAAGATTTAAAATACGATCCCATTTATTTTGATGCTCTTCTTCTTGGATCATGCCATATCTAAATGTCTGCCAGTCAACTGGGCAATAGTAATTAGTGGCTTTAGTTTGATTTAATATTTTCCTAGATGCATCCTCTAGAATTTTTTTAGTTTTTATAAATTGTTTTCTAAATTTTTTTCTATCTAGATGAACAATTATTCCATCATGTATTAATGCATTAACTTCAATTCCAGCCTCAACTAAATTAACAAGCGCCAGGCGCAGCATCTCTGATCCATGAGCTTGGATTGGGAAGTTATAAAATGTTCTAGGGTTATAATCAGCTCCAGGTTTTAAATAGTATCTAAAGCCATATTTTGTGGAGCAAAAACCTTTTATTAAAGTTTTATCTACTAATTTTTTTATAAATATAAAATATTCCTGGTAGGTATTTTTAATCTTAACTTGGTAATCAGTTCCGTAATCTATATTGATGCCCATTCTTGTGGACATGTTTTTTGGTCCTTGTCTGTATAAGCATGCAAGCAATGTTGTCTTATAGTTGTTTCTTTCTACTGGATTACTTTTTTTAGTTGCACCTTGCGGTACAGCCTTAACAAGTCTTGCAGTATAGATATATGGATCTCCATCTTCTACTGCTGCTATTAGTTGAGGATCTCCAGACAAGTATGCTGCTATAAATATTTCCTGGGATCTGTAATCAAAGTTAACACATATTTTATCTGCATCAGCTCTAACTAAATTTCTCATACACTTGGGAGCATTAAATGGATGTCTTGATGTAGAGGGGTTTGTTCTACCAGTTTTTAGGCCATACATTCTATAATCTGTTCTAGCTCTACCATCTGGACCAACAACATATCCTTTTAGTTTTTGGCTAGAAATAAACTGATCTGCTAGATAGTATTTTTCTATATCAGAACAATTCTTCCTAAAGATTTCCAATGTAGCCTCATCTGTTTTTAACTTACCAGTTTTAGTGACTGGCCATACAGATAATAAATCATTCCGCTTTACCATCTCATAAAATTTTTCATCTTTCATTACACCATTCTCAAATACATCTAACTCTGCATTAAGTTCAGCGATCATCTTTTCTTTTATTGCTGGGAAATTTTCTTGGATCGTGGCAAGTAATTCTGTGTTTACTGGTATTCCATCAAACTCTACTTTAGCTGTTGCAGCTTTTGCAGCTCCAGCAAATATTGCCTGGTGTATTAATGTTCCAGGTGCCTCGTGTCTTTTTACTTTTTCAAGTTCTTTAATCTGCGCATAGAATAATTCTTCATTAGCAATTACATCACTTAAACAATAATCCAGGATCTTGGACCTCTGGCTTTCAGTATAATCATCATTTGGTAAAATTAATTCATGGATAAAATATTTCTTTAATTCTGCTGATATAGTTTGGATGCCATATCTTTTGCAGCAAGCTAACAGACTATGGCCATTTACTTTTCCAAAGTTTAATTTCTTATCTTCCTCCATAGTATCCCACCAGTATTTAGGTAGCTTTAATCCATAACTTAAACATGTATGGGCCTCTGCTCCAACATGGTGGGCAATGTATAATGTTTTATTACTTGGATAGGGTAGAGCATCAAGAGTTTTTCCAAAGTGTTTGGTTATGGTGCCAGATTTTAATTCTTTAAAGACACTGCATACTGGATCATTTAATTCTCCAGCATCTTTTATATCGCCTTTAAATTCTGTATCCCAAGCAACTATAAATTCAAAATCCTTGCACAGTTGTTCCCAGATCATTTGGTATCTTTCACAACAACAAGCTCTGGAGTAAATTTTCTTTTTACTTCAACAATACTTATAGTTTCTTCTTCGTAGTCATCTTTAAATACTTCATGCGAAACAATTGTTTTTAAATCTATTATCGCCTGGGCATCATTTGGACTTTCACATCCTAGACAATAAATTCTAGTGACCTTTATATAGCCAGTATATTCTTTGTCTGTTGTTAGTTCTTTTTTATTAGCAATCGTCATTTTTACTCTCCATATATTTCAGTGTGTTTTTTTATTTTAGCTTTCCAGAATTTAAGATTTATTCCTTTCGATCTTTTTAAAAATGCCCTCATCTGTTTAAGTGTGTGGTCCATACGAAGTGGACGACCAGGAAATAATTGTCTGTCCACTGATCTCATTAGTTTTTAATTGTTCCGATTAATTTATTTTTTGCATAAGTTGTCTGAACAACAGTTCCAGCATTTTTGTAAACTGGATGATCTTCACTATCTATCAGCCTACCTTTAAATGCTTTGAACACTGCTGTTTGGTAATCAATAGGCGGAGCATTAAACTCTGGCTTATTGGGTACTAAACTCTGATCTTCTAAATCAATATGGGTATATCTAGAATTGGCTTTATCAGACACCATTTGCGTCCATCTAGTGCATGCTGCATCTGCTATCTCATGTCCTGATTGATGCCAGCCAATAGCTGTATTTAGATCCTCAACAACTACTACTGGCCATATAAACAATTTACCAGCTGTTGTAATTCCATAACACAATCTAACAAGCTGCGTTTTTCTAAATTTCTGCATACAGCTTAATCTAAATTCTGGAGATCCAGCAATCAGATATGGATGCACAATTCCCTCAGCATCTGCTTTTCTTGCAACTACTGTTTTTTGAAATCCTAACAGTCCAGGTTTATTTTCTTTTCCTAAATCATAGAGTCTAAACCAATCGTCTGGTCCAGGTTTCCCTAAATCTATAATGTCGTATGTTCTTGATGATGGTAGTCCATCTTTGTAATCGCCAGTTTCAGCGATATCGTCTAGTGTGTAAGCCATAATAATAATCCTTCTGTTTGACTTGTTTACATTTATTTCCTTTTTTTATTCTCGTTGTTCTCAACTAGAATTCTTTGTAATTCTTTAATAAGTTTGTCCTGGTACTCACAAATTTTTATTAAAGTTATTAAATTTTTTTTGTATTCCATTGCAGTTCTCATTTAATTAATTTCATCCTCATTCGTAGGCCATAGGTTATCAAAATCTTCCTGGCTCATAGGTGCTGCAACATTTGCTTTTACAGTTTTCTGTAATTGAATATATTTTTTACTGATCCAATTAATTCTATTGATGTATGCATTTTTTTGAGTCTTAAGAACATCTGCATCATTTTGCATATCTCTAACCTGGAATGTTAATGCCTCCATAGTATTACTATTTGTTTTTATAGTTTCAGTTAGATCCCTAACTAAATTTAGTAATTCGTATTTTGTCATTTAGGCCTACTTAATGATGCAAGACCACCTACACCAAACTCATAGTCATGGTCCATTTGCTGCTGCCTTAAATTAGCATCTGCCTTTTGTCTTATTAATTCTTCTATCGGTATCTGCGGCTGTACTGGTGCAACATATGGAGCTGGTGCTGGAACTGCTACTGGAGTTATAAATTTTTTTAATTGGTCTGGATGCTTACCAATCATACGCAGCTCTTTATCTGACATGGTTTTGCCTTTCGATTTTTTATAATCTCTATGCAGCACATCTCTTATTTCTTTTTTCTCTAGTGGAGTTTTAGCTGTCTGGACCATTAGATCCCATGTACTTAATCGCTGTCTTTGATCTCTATCAGCTGGGTATGTTGACTTGTCCTCCGATCTGAATTCTTTAGGTGGCTGCTTAAAATTTTCACTATCAACAATCATAGGGTTGTCATAGTGAGCTGGTTTTCTATCTGTATCTCCATATATATACAGCTGTCTTTCTATTCTCTCAGACATGGTTTCAACTCTTGGAGTTGCAGCATTAACATTTTCTAGTTTGTTATTAACTGGATTATGCATGTAGTAAGGTTTTTCTTTTGGATAACCTTTTACTTTTGTGTTGGATTTTTCTATTGCAGTCTGCATCAAGGCTCTAGATTCCGCCTCTTCTTTTTCATTATCTTTTACAAATTTTTTCCAAGCACCTCTACTATCTGGTTGAGTTGCATACTTTTCTAATTGTTTCATACCAGCAACTTCTTCTGCTTTAGTTGGTACTGTTGGATCTGGTTTTTTATCCTTGCCCAGATTGTCAATTATATCTTCAAATAATTTTAACTGTTCAGCCATTACTCCACACCTCCAGGCGCCATACGAATAATGTAGTTTGTTAGGCTTTCTTTTTTGCCATCAATTTCTATTACTTCAATCCCTTTATCGTAATCATCTATTAGTTGTTTGTAAGAATTCTCATTAACTTCTCCACCATCTTTTAGGATCTGTCTGAGTAATTTTTTCGGAGCTGTTCTTATGAAGTCATCAATCGTTCCCTCAAAGCCGTTATCCAGGGCCTCACGATATAGCTGCTGTAATCCTATTCCAGCATCTATTGTTGCATCATTCTTGGCCGAGTAAATTTCTTTTTCTATCATGCGTATTCCTTTGTGTTGTTCTCCATAAACTTCTCGCACTCTAGGATGCTGTATCTTACACAGCCGCCAACCTTGTGAAATGGGAATGCATTTTTAGTTTGTTTGGATCGTTGTTTGCGGATTGTGCCAGGTTTCATATTAAAATGAGTGGCAATTCCTTTTGTATCAGTCCAGTGTGTTTGGTTTTTTATATCAACAGTCATGCACAACATTTAACAATGCTGAACAAATTATCCATGCCCCCAAGTCTTACGAGGGTATTATTTTTTCTGTTTGTATAAAATTTTAAGTGTGGCTTTTACAAAGTTTAAAGTTTCTTTGTTCTTTTTATTTTGTTTATACCATAGTGCATAAACAGCTCTATTCTCTGAAACTACTCTTTGATATCTTGATCTAATAGTTTCAATTACTCTTGCGTATTGTTTTGGATAATTTCTTCTAGAGAAGTTTTTATTTTTTGTTTTCTCTAAATTCTCCCAGTTAGCACCCATATGCACCTCGTATGGATTAACAGCAATAAGTATGCATAATTCACTAAAGTTTTCCAAGCATGCAGCATGAAAACTTAAATCTTTTTTTCTTAGTTGGGTATCTTCTATAATTCTCACTATTTCTAAATTTATATCGCCTATCTTTTTTAATGGGGAATTCTTAAAGATTAATTCTCTCACATCCATTGGAGTATAAAGGCCATGAGTTTTAGAAAAATTTTCAATACTATTCCAGTTATTGAAATGACTTGTATATGCACCAATGCCACTAATTCCAGATGGTATAGTGTTTTTAATATCAGTTAAGCGCTTTGCACTTATCTTACTTTTCTTTTTCTTATGCACACTCCAGATTTAATATATCTGGAGCAATTAAACAAGCAGCGAGAAACTTATATACCCTCGTTTCTATGCTCTCGCATGGGCAAGGAAATTTCCAATAACTTGCGATTGTTGCGATAGTTTCCGTTTATTATATTTTGCATAAACCTCAACCATCTCAAATGTTTTCCAGCCGCCCTCATCTTTAACAACTGCAAAATTACCATTAGTAGCCTCTAGCGCAAGGCAACCCCAAGTGTGTCTTAACAAGTACGGTTCCTCTAATCTTACATTTGCTATTGCGCAAACTTTAACCCAAGACTTTCTAATATCTTGGATGTAAGGTTTTTTACTTTTACGAATAGATGGAAACAAGTATCCAGCTTTAACGGATCTTTGTTTCTTACCCTTGAAAGTTTCTTGTCTGTATTTCCATAAAGTATTTAAAACCCATCTTGTTAATCTATTAATTGAGAATTCAGATTTACCAGTTTTAGTTTTTGGTAATCTTACTTTGTTTGCATCCCAATCAACCTGGGTCCACTTCAAAGATAGTACCTCTGATTTATATCTTCTACCAGTATACATGGCTAAAAGAATACCCATGCAAGCAATCTTTATTCGTGGATTTTTCTTAATTAACTTTAGAGCTGCTTTCCTTAACAATCTCCATTCTTCTCTAGAGTAGGGATCTTTATCATCTAGCCTTGTATATTCTTCATTAAGTTCATTCTTGGTAAACTTACAGATATTTTCTTTAATGATTTTTTGTTCCAAGGCCCACTTAAAAATAACCTTTAAATCATCAACACATCTATTCCCCTGGGGTTCTCCAGTTATTGACACTGCTGCATGCCAAGCGATTAAGTCATCCTTGGTTATCTCAATCATTTTCTTAGCACCAATATTCAGATCCTTTCTATTATTAAAAATGATCTTATTAGTTCTAGGATGGACCGCTGATAAATGTATCCAGTTTTTTATTCTTTGTTCGGTATCCTTGATTGAGCTAGCCGCAAATCTAGCTGACTTAAATAGCACCTTACTTTTCCAGTCATCAACAACTTGATTAAGTGTTTTAGCTTTCAATCGTTCAGCAAGCACCGATCTTGGATCTTGGCCAAGTTTAATTGCGTGCTTTAAATCATCAACTAAATCTCTTGCTGCATCAACACTCATCTCTGGAAATTTACCTAGATGATGTTTAACTGGATTTCTTTTAGTTTTTGGAGTGTACTGATAAAATAAACTGATTGATCCGCCAGCAGTTGCTTTCGCTTTCAGTCCTATTCTCTCACTATCATTTATAACTCTATCAACATACACATCTTTAACTGCATCATAGTTTCTAACTAGATACTTTTTTAAAAATGTATTTGTAAACTTTATTCTTCCAGTTGATTTTCCATTTTCATCTTTGATTATAAAATCATCTAGATCAAGTGGTGGATTATTATGTCCGATATTATCTTTTTTCATTCTCATTTTCCTTTCTTAATTGTTATTTATGTTGTTCGTTTTATTTGTCATTGCCCTCACTTGAACGAGGGTAATAAAAAAGCAGCCAGG
>CAWVZX010000045.1:0-8822 GCA_963934755.1 uncultured Arcobacteraceae bacterium
TCTCGCAACAAAAAATATTCAAGAGCAATACCATCAAAATTTTTTTTAAAAAAAAACTATAAATTTGAAGAAAATAAGATTTGGTTTCATAGTTGTTCAATGGGTGAAACAAAAGCATTAAAACCTATATTTGATGAACTTAATAATGATGATATAAATTTATCTGTTATTACTAACACTGGTTTTAAACAAGCTAGTCAAATGGTTAAAAATGTTAGATATTTACCATTTGAAATTTTTCTACCTTTTTGGGTAACAAAACAAAAAGTACTTTTAGTAATGGAAGCGGAACTTTGGTATATGTTATTTTTAACTGCATTTAGTAATGGAACTAAAACAGTTTTAATAAATGCAAGAATAAATGATAAGTCCTATGCAACTTACAAAAAATATAGTTTTTTGTATAAACAGTTATTTAAGTATGTAAATAAGGTGTTTGCACAAAGCGAGATAGATAAAAAAAGACTTAAAGAATTGGGTGCTACTAATATTGAAGTTATAGGAAATATTAAATTAGCAAGTTTACCTAAAATAACTAAAGAGTTAAAAAAGCTTGATGCTACGATAATCACAGCAGGAAGTACCCATAAAACAGAAGAAGAATTAATACTTAAGGCATGGAATAAAAGGCAAGGTAAACTTATACTTGCACCAAGGCATCCAGAAAGATTTGAAGAAGTATTTACTTTGATTGAAAATAGATATAAAGATAGTGATGTTTCTTACCATAAATATTCTTTACAAGAAAACTTTGAAAGTGATATAATACTTGTAGATGTGATGGGTGAACTTATAAATATATATAATATAAGTGACGTAGTAATTTTAGGTGGTGGATTTATAAAAATTGCAGGTGGACACAATCCAATTGAAGCAGCATTTTTTAATAATATTATTATCAGTGGTAAGGTTATTTTTAATCAGAAGTCACTATTTGAATGTGTAAATAATTATTATTTGATTAAAAATAATGAGTTGAAAAAATATTTAGATGATATACACAATCTAAAACAAGCAAGTTTAGGACAAGCAGGAACTGTAGAGCCTATATTACAATACATAAAGGATATATAATTATGGAAAAAGCATATAAATTATTGGCATTTCAAGAGGGAGTCTCAAATGGAAAAGCAAAAGAACTTATTGATAAAGGTGTTGTTACTGTTATGGGTAAAAAACTTCAATTAGCTCGTGGTGAGATGAATGAAGATACAGTTTTTAAAGTAAAAGATATTGCAACAGCTAGAGTTATTTTTGAAGATGATGATATATTAGTAATAGATAAACCTGCTTTTTTAAATGCGCAAGAAGTTGAAAAGAAATTTCCTCAAGCTGTATTATTAAATAGACTTGATAAAGAAACTAGTGGTGTAATGCTTATGGCTAAAAATGAAGAATTTAGACAAAAAGCAATAAATGAATTTAGAAATAATAAGGTTTATAAAGAATATGTAGCGATTGTAGATGGTAAAATTGTTGAAGAAGAAATTATTGATATGCCTATATCTACAATTAAAGGAAAAACAGCTAGAAGTAGAATAGATGAACAGCATGGGAAACCTGCTAAAACTACAGTCTTCCCATATATGGTAGAGGGTAAAAAAAGCAAAATTAAAATTATAATTGACAATGGTAGAACTCATCAAATTAGAGTTCATTTACAATATGCTGGAATGCCTATCATTGGTGATTTGCAATATGGTAAGTCTTCAAATCAAGTTACAAGAGTAATGCTACATAGTAAAGTTACTAGAATATTAGGATATGAATTTCAAGCAAAAGAACCAAAAGAATTTTATCATTTTGGGTTTTAGGAGTTTATTATGCTAAGTTTATATGATGATGATATTGCAAAAGATTTTAACACAGATTTAGAATTTAGAGTGTATACATCTAGACTTTTAGGTGGGGATTCATCTTTAGTTTTACATGGTGGTGGGAACACATCAGTAAAAAGTCTTGTAGATGGCGAAGAAATATTATATGTTAAAGGTAGTGGTTGGGATTTAGCAAGCATTAAATCAGAGGGTTTTGCTCCTGTAAAGCTAGATGTTTTAAAAGAAATGGCAACTTTAATGCATTTGAGTGATAAAGATATGGTTGCCCAACAAATAGAAGCTATGATTGATAATACAGCACCAAATCCATCAGTTGAAGCAATATTACATGCAATTATTCCATTTAAGTATGTTGACCATACACATAGTGATGCAGTTGTTACTATTTCAAATACTGAAAATGGGCTAGAATTTATAAAAGAAGTTTATCCTAAGTATTTAGTCATTCCTTATGTGATGCCTGGATTTATACTAGCACAAGCTATTTATAATAAATTAAAGAATATTAATTGGGAAACCTGTGAAGGTATAATTCTTCTCAATCATGGATTATTTACTTTTGATAATAATGCTAAAGTATCATATGAAAAAATGATTGAGGCAGTGACTAAAGCAGAAGAATTTTTAGATCAAAAAGCCTTAGTAGTATTAGAAAAATTTATCCCCAAGGCTACTTTAAATATTGAAAATTTACAATTACTTATTTCCAAAGACAAGGGATATGATGTTATAATTAAGGTGAATCAATCTCCACTTGCTTTACATTATGCATCACAAAGAAACCTGAACTTTATGGCTAAAAGAGGAGTATTAACACCTGAGCATATAATCAGAACCAAAAGAAATCCTATGATTATTGAGGATAATAATTTTCAAAAGTCCTTAGATATATTTGAAGAAGAATATTTAGATTACTACAATCAATTTACATCAAATGAAATTATGTTAAATCCTACACCAAATTGGGCTGTTGTAAAGAATTATGGTACTGTTAGTTTTGGAAAAAATGAAAAAGAAGCTTCTATTATAGAAGATATCAACAATCATACAATGAAAGCAATATTAAGAGCTGATTTATTAGGTGGATACAAAAGTATAAGTTTATCTGATAGTTTTGATATGGAATATTGGGAACTAGAGCAAGATAAATTAAAGAAGTAAATAACTTTCTTAATTATTTTTATTTTTTATACTTTAAAGACAAAACTTTGTGACAGCTGTTTTGATATAATAAAACAATGATAATAAAGGATTTTTAGTGAAATATTTAATGGCAATTGATGCAGGGACAGGAAGTGTAAGAGCTGTAATTTTTGATATTCTAGGAAATCAAATTGCTATGTCTCAAAGTGAATGGTCACATATTGAGGAAATTGATGTTCCCTATTCTATGAATTTTGATTGTGTGAAAAATTGGGATTTAATTCAAAACTGTATTAAAAATGCCATTATGGAAGCTAATGTAGCTGCTAAAAATATTGTGAGTGTGAGTGCTACTAGTATGCGTGAAGCAATTGTACTTTATGATAAAAATGGTCTCGAACTTTTCGCTCTTGCAAATGTTGATGCAAGAGCGTATAAAGAAGTAAAATATTTAAAAGAAAACTATCAAGATATAGAAGAAGAATTTTATAAAATAACTGGACAAACATTTGCTTTGGGAGCAATACCTCGAATATTATGGCTTAAAAACAATAAACCTGATATCTATGAAAAAGTAAGCAGTATGTCTATGATTAGCGACTGGATATTGTTTAAACTTAGTGGTGTGATTGCAAGTGATCCAAGTAATGCTGGTACATCTGGTATCTTTTCATTACATAAAAGAGACTGGGTATCTTCTTTGGCAAAGAAAGTTGGAATAAGATATGATATATTTCCTAAAACTTATGAGGTGGGAGAAGTTATTGGGAAAGTTATCAATACTACTTCTGGATTACATAGGGCAACACTAGTGACAATGGGTGGAGGAGATGTTCAACTAGGTTCAGCTGGTCTGGGTGTGGTAGAATTAGGTGATGTTGCCATTTTGGGTGGTTCATTTTGGCAACAAGTTGTGAATATGCCATCAGTTACAATTCCTCCTTCAAATATGCAGATAAGAGTAAATCCACATGTGATACCATCGCAATCACAAGCAGAAGGAATTACTTTTTTTAGTGGACTTGTAGTGAGATGGTTTAGAGATGCTTTTTGTGATATGGAAAAACTTGAAGCCAAGAGGCGCAATGTAGACGTATATCAAGTATTAGATGAGAAAGCAAGTAAAGTTCCTGTGGGTTCGAATGGAATCATCCCTATATTTAGTGATAGCATGAAATATGGAAAATGGTATCATGCATCTCCAAGTTTTTTAAATCTAAGTATAGATTCTGATATTTGTAATCGTGCTAGTATGTTTAGAAGTTTACAAGAAAATGCTTGTATTGTTAGTGATATAAATCTTAAAAAAATAGAAGAGTTTAGTGGTATTAAAACGAAAGAGATAGTATTTGCAGGCGGGGCTAGTAAAAGTGCTTTATGGTGCCAAATACTCTGCGATGTAACAGGATGTGTCATTAAAATACCAAAAGTAACTGAAGCTACAGCATTGGGTACAGCTATGGCAGCTGGAGTAGGAGCTGGTATATATAAAGATTTAAAAAGTGCTGCTAAAGAACTTGTGACATGGGATAAAGAATATACACCAAATATGCAAAATAATGAACTCTATAAAAAAGTAAAAGAAACCTGGCAAAAAGCTTATGATATACAATTACAATTAGTGGATGAAAATATTACAACTTCTATGTGGAAAGCCCCAGGACTGTAAGTCTAAAAGAAAGTAGATAAAATACAATACAGAGAATAAGGAACAAATATGTCAATAACAAAAAAAGTAACATTTATAGCAAAAGAAGGTTGTGAAGACAAAATGAAAGAGCTTTTAATCTGCATGGTAGAACCTTCTAAAAAAGAAGATGGTTGTATCTCTTATGATATTTTTCAATACGAAAATAACAGAAGAAAATTTTCAGCAGTAGAGTCTTGGAGAGATGAAAAAGCTTTAGATGGTCATAAAGCAAGTGCACACTATGCAATTTATAAATCAAGCTTCGAACCATTTTGTGATGAAAAATATTCAGATGAATTAGAGATTTTAGGATAATTTATAATTATGTACTTAGCTTGGAAGGGATAGTTTATTGTGGTTCAATTTCCTATGTGATTGTTGACTTGATAGCCTTTTTGATAGTATTGAGAGCGATAAGCTTAGTGTCTGTTTCTATGTGAGCAACACTAATATAAACAAAAAGGACAAAATATGAAAAAGCAACAATCAGTAATAAGCTAGATTAAACTATATAACAACCTTTTTCACCTTCGATTATCGACCCTATAACATAAGCATCAGTTTTAGATAAAATAGCATCTACTTGTGAAGGATTCGCTACGAAAATCATACCTACACCCATGTTAAATGCTCTGAACATTTCTGATTCTTCTACATGTTCACCCATGAGTTCAAAGATAGGAAGAACTCGTACTTTATCTCTTTGTACTATTGCTCTTAAATTATGAGGTAAAACTCGTGGTAAGTTTTCTACTATACCTCCACCTGTGATATGTGCTAAAGCATTTATGTTTTCTTTACAGTTTTTAAAATCTTTTACATATATTCTTGTTGGTTCCAAAAGTGTATCTATTAAAGTTCGACCATTAAAATCATCTTCGAATTTCATACCTAATTTTTCTAGCAATAATTTTCTTACTAATGAAAAACCATTTGAATGAATTCCTGAACTTGGAAGTGCTATTAAAACATCACCAGCTTCAACTCTTGAAACTCTATCCATTTCAGATTTTTCTGCAATTCCTACACAAAAACCAGCTAAATCAAAATCACCTTCTTTGTACATACCAGGCATCTCAGCAGTTTCACCCCCGATTAGAGCACATTCGCTTCTGATACAACCTTCTGCTATGCCTTTTACCACAGAAGTTGCTTCTGCTACTTCAAGTTTAGCTGTTGCATAATAATCTAAGAAAAATAATGGCTCAGCAAAGTTACAAATCAAATCATTTGAACACATAGCAACTAAATCTATACCAACAGTATCGAATCTCCCACTATCAATAGCTAGTTTTAATTTTGTACCAACTCCGTCAGTTCCTGCTAATATAACGGGTTCTTTATATCCTGTAGGCAATTCAAATGCTCCTGCAAAAGATCCTATTCCACCTAAAACACCTGGTATTTTTGTTGATTTTACATAAGGTTTAATATTTTCTACGAAACTATTACCAGCATCTATATCTACACCAGCATCTTTGTATGAAATTGTACTCATTTTTTACTTCCTATGTCACATTTATTTATTAGAGAACAAAGTGGGCAATAATTTGTTAGTCCAATGATAAGTGGTATTGCACCTAAGTACCACCAAGACCAAGATAATGTACCATCTCCTAGTAAATAACCAGTTGCAATAGCTAGTATTCCTGCGATGATTTTTAAGGGCCTATAAAAACTTCTAATTTTTTCAAGTAAACTCATAATTTTCCTCTTTAGTTATTACAAATTATTTGCATTTAACTATTTTTTGGTATTATAACTAAAATTAATTTAAAAGGTTTATAAATGGCAAGTAGTGATAATAAAAACTTTTCTTATGATGAGATGATGGTTCATGTACCAATGTGTTCACATAAATATATAAATAAAGTTTTAGTAGTAGGTAGTGTATCAGAGGATTTTAAGGAAGAATTGAATAAACATGAATGTAAAGATATTACATATAGTGATGAGCTAAATGTTGATGAAAAATTTGATATAATTTTATATAATAAAGAAGTTCCAACAGAGCTTGAGATGGCTAATATTGATAGATGTTTAGACCCACAAAAAGGTATTTTTGTAACAAAAGCTTCATTGATTTCTAAAGATTTAGAACTTGCAAAAAAAGAACTAGCAATTGTTGCAAAGAATTTTTGGATTTGTATGCCATATAGTTTTGGACACAATACACTTATATTCGCTTCTAAAAAATACCATCCTCAAGCAGAAATTGTATTGCAAGTTTCTGACCTTTTAGAAGGATGCAATTACTATAATACTGAGTTACAAAATTCTGCATTTGTACTCCCTTCATATATTAATAAAGCGATTACTGGTATTGCAAAGCGATAAGAGTGCATTTCAGCATGCAGTAGTCTTAACAGGAGGAATAGCGACAGGAAAAAGTACTGTCGCCTCTTTGTTTATGCTGCATGGGTTTTTGACTATTGATGCGGATAAGATAGCTCATAAATTACTTGATATTCATCATGAAAAAATTGTAGAATTATTTGGAAGTAGATATGTAAAAAATGGAAAAGTTTTAAGAAAAAAACTCGGAATGCTCATTTTTAATAATATTGAAGAAAAAATAAAACTAGAAGAATTTATACATCCATTGATTAAAGAAGATATCATAAGGCAAGCTAAGATATTTGAATCGCAGCAAAAACCTTATTTGATTGATATTCCACTATTTTTTGAAAGACAACATTATGATATAGAAAAGTCTATAGTTGTATACATTCCAAAAAAGATGCAAATAAAACGATTAATAAAAAGAGATAATTCTACAAAAGAAGAAGCGCTAGTGAGAATAAATAACCAGATGGATATAGAAGAGAAAAAAGCTTTGGGTACTTATTTGATTGATAATACTAAAGATTTAAAATATCTTCAGAATGAAGTAGAAAGAATAAAAAAGTTACTTCTTTCTTCTTAAAATCAAACAATAATTTATACTTTTTCTACAAGTATTATAGATATTTTTATCTATTAAATTGAAGCAGGGTCTGTAATATATCCACTAATAGCACTAGCTGCAGCAACTGCAGTATTTGAAAGATATATTTTAGAAGTTTGACTTCCCATTCTTCCAACAAAGTTTCTATTTGTTGTAGAAATACAAACTTCCTCATCCCCTAAAATTCCCATATATCCACCTAAACAGGCTCCACAAGTAGGATTTGATACAACTGCACCAGCATCAATTAAAATATCTATATATCCAAGTTTATTGGCTGTTTTTAAAATCAATTGTGTTGCAGGCGTTACAATCATTCTGGTATGTTGTGCAATTTTTTTGCCTTTTAAAATTTCTGATGCAATTTTTAAATCACTTAATCTACCATTTGTACAGGATCCTACAAATACTTGATCTACTTTAATATTATCAGCAACTGCAACACTTACAGAGTGACCGTTATCTGGTAAAAATGGATATGCTACAACTGGCTCTAAAGCTGCTACATCAATCTCTATTACTTGAGAATAAGTAGCATCTTCATCGCTATAAACCTCTTTTGGAATATCTCTAAGATTTTTATCTGCCAAGAATTCTCGTGTAATGTCATCAACTGCAACGATACCATTTTTTGCACCAGCTTCAATAGCCATATTACACAATGAAAATCTATCATCCATACTTAAATGTTGGATTGTATCTCCTGTAAACTCTAGAGTTTTATATAAAGCTCCATCCACACGAAGAATTCTAATTATTTCTAGAATTAAATCTTTCCCAGTTACAAATTTCCCTGGTTTACCTGTAAATATGACTTTGATAGATTCAGGTACTTTGAACCAATTTTCGCCAGTTACCATAGCAAATGCTAAATCCGTACTACCCATACCCGTACTAAATGCTCCTAATGCACCATGAGTACATGTATGACTATCTGCACCAATGATTACATCACCTGGAAGTATTAGACCTTTTTCTGGTAAAAGTGCATGCTCAATACCCATATCTTTTTCATCGAAATAGTTTTTAAGATTATGTTTTGCTGCAAAGTTTCTACTTATTTTTGCTTGATTTGCACTCGCTATATCTTTAGCAGGTATAAAGTGATCAAGTACTAGACTAAAGCCATCTGGATTAGCCATTTTAGTTGCTCCACTTTCTTCAAAGGCTTTGATTGATATGGGTGTTGTTATATCGTTTCCTA
>CAWVZX010000046.1:0-8745 GCA_963934755.1 uncultured Arcobacteraceae bacterium
ATTTTCATTTAATATAAAATCAAATAACAAAAAGACTTTTTCTCTCGTACTTGCTTCTGGATTTATTTTTCTATTAAGTTCTACTTGATAAGCAGAGGTATGACTTCTGATAATTTCAAAAACAATATCTTCTTTGTTTTCAAAATAATCATAAATACTACCTTTTGAAACTCCTGCTGTTATAGCCACTTCAGCGATAGTAAGTTTTTTTATCCCTTTTTCAAGCAACAAATCATTGCAAGATAGTGCTATATCTCTTCTCTTTTGTACTTTATTAACAATAATAGACATAAAATCTCCTATTTTAAAATGAATGACCATCGTTCATTTATAAAACGAATATTATTGTTTTATTACTTAATTTTACATAAACATTCTATGTTATAGCAGAGCAATTAAATCATTTAAAGTTTGAATCTTATATTGAGACTTTGAGAAGTTTTGAGTTTTAGTAAATTCATTTTTTACCGTTACACAATCTATTTTTGCTCTATAAGCAGAAGTCAATCCACGCTCTGAATCTTCCACAACGATAGCCTCATGAGTTTTAGCTTTAAATCTTTCTAATGCAGTCAGATAAGGTTCTGGATGTGGTTTACAATATTTATAATCCTCCTCACAAAGGATAAAGTCCATGAAATTCGTAATACCTTGTTTTTCATGAATGATTTCAAAATCAACTCTTCTGGATGTTGTAACTATTGCCATTTTATATTTCTTTGATAGTTCTGTTAAGACATCCTTTACTCCATGTATTAAAATATCTTCTGTTCTTAAATATTCTTGATAATAAATATTTCTTTCATCTCTTGCTCTTGAAATATCACTTTGAGATATACCTTTATTGAAGGCTTTTTCCCAAACATTAGTACCCTCAGCCATAATTTTCATGTACTCTTCAAAAGGTATATTTACATCAAACTGCTTTAATGCTTTCAAAATAGCCTGATAGTACCAGATCTCTGTTTCGACTAATACGCCGTCATTATCAAATAATATATATTTCTTTTTCATTTTTACAATACACCTTTTTTAAAATATCGAATATTCTGTTTTATTTGTAAATAACTCTAAAGCTTTAGTTCCAACAAGCGAATTTCCCCAGTTATTTAATCTAGGTGAAAATACAGCAATACTCATCAAATCTGGTACGATAGCTACAATTCCACCACCTACTCCACTTTTTCCTGGAAGTCCTACATGAAAAGCAAACTCTCCAGAAGCATCATAGTGCCCACAAGTCAGCATAAGAGCATTGATTCTTTTAGCTTGACTTTGGGTTATAAATCTTTTGTTTGTGATAGGATCTACTCCATGATTGGCTAAAAATAACATCGTTCTTGAGAGTTCAAAAGTATTCATCTCTATAGAACATAGTTTAAAGTAAGTTTTTACAACTTCATCTATACCATTTTCAAAGTTATCAAAACTTTTCATAAGGTTAGCCAATGCAAGATTTCTATATCCGCAATTACACTCTGATTTCCAAACATCATCATTGTATGAAAGTTCGCAATTATTAGATATATCTTTTATAAATTGTAAAATATTATCAAATGTTTCTTCTTCACTTTTATAGTAACTGTATAAAGCATCAGTGATAACTATGGCACCTGCATTTATAAATGGATTTCTAGGTTTTCCATTTTCATATTCAAGTTGCACTAAAGAATTAAATGCATTACCAGAAGGTTCTTTTCCTACTCTATTATATATATCAGTACTATATAAGCTCAAAGATTTTGTAAAACTAAAAACTTTTGCGATACTTTGTATGGAAAATTTTGTATGATTACAACCTACACTATATGTTTTTCCATCAAATAAAGTTACTGTCATAGCAAACTGGTTTGGGTTTACTGTTGCTAGAGCAGGAATATAATCAGCAACCTTCCCCTCATTTAAAAGGGCTTGTATCTCTTTTTCTATCTCATTTAAAATTTTTTGATAATCCATAGACAACTCCTTCTAATACTTACTATTGATATAATTATATCATATAATATTTACAAATTTACCGCAACAACTCCATCAACTCTTCTCCAGTAAATTTAATTTCTTTTTGCTCTTTGTTTTCATCATACATTGCATCTTGTAAAACTTTTTTCTTCTCTTGTAACTCTAATATTTTTTGTTCTATTGTGTTTTCAACTATAAGTTTATATACAAATACAGCTTTTTTTTGCCCTATTCTATAGGCTCTATCTGTAGCTTGATTTTCTACGGCTGGATTCCACCATGGATCATAGTGTATGACTGTATCTGCTTCTATTAGATTTAGTCCAACTCCACCTGCTTTTAGTGATATGAGAAACATATCCGCATTGCCACTTGTGAACTTCTCTACAGCTTGCTCTCTATTTATAGTGCTACCTGTAAGTTTTGTGTATCGTATCTCTTTTTCTATTATTTTATCTTCTATAATTTTTAACATAGATGTAAACTGTGAAAATACAAGTATCTTTCTACCCTCACTTAAGAGCTCATCAATGAGATCTAAAAATAATTCTAATTTGGCAGACTCTTGTACTTTTAGAGCCTCATCTATTTTTACTAAACTAGGATCGCAACATACTTGTCTTAGTTTTAATAGTGCATCTAAAATAGTGATATGAGATGAGCCTATCCCTTTACTTAGTACTGCTTGTCGTACTTTTTTCTCCATAGTTACCCGTATAGACTCATATAGTTTAGACTGTTTTGCTTCAAACTGTGTATACTTGATGATAATAGATTTTTCAGGTAACTCATGTGCTACTTTTTCTTTCGTTCTTCGTATCATAAATGGTTTGACTCTTCGATTTAATAATACTTGTCTTGAAAAATCATTTTCTTTTTCAATTGGGGTTTGGTAATAGGTTTTAAAAAAAGTTAATGTACCTAAAAATCCTGGCATCAAAAAACTAAAAATACTCCACAATTCCCCTAAATGATTCTCAATAGGTGTTCCACTTAAAGCAAGTCTGTGTTCACTTTTTAACTCTTTTATGGCTGTTGTCATTTTTGTTTTATGATTTTTTATCTTTTGTGCTTCATCTAAAATGATATAGAAAAAATTCTTTTTTTCAAACTTCTCTTTGTCTCGTACTACTAATGCATAAGTTGTGAGCAAAATATCGTAGTCTTGTATCTCTTTAAATTTACTAGCTCTATTACTTCCATGTAAGGATAATACAGATAAATTTGGAGTAAATTTTTTCACCTCATTTTTCCAGTTTGATATAAGTGATGTAGGCATTATTATAAGTGATGGATAAATTAGTTGTTTTTCTTCTTTTAAACGCGAGAGATGGGTGAGTGTTTGTATGGTTTTACCAAGTCCCATATCATCTGCTAAAATTCCAGCAAATTTAAACTCATATAAAAAGTTTAGCCAGTTTATACCATCTAGCTGGTAATCTCGAAGCGTTGCAGTGAGACAATCTGGTGCTTTAACTTCTTTAATTGCTTTAAAGTTTTTTAACTTTTTCGAGAGTTCTATTAATTCTCCATTTCCTTTATATGGCGCATCATTCAAATCTTCCATTAAATGAGCTTCGTATGATGATACTATGAGATTATTCTCTGCATCTTTTTTATTGTTCAAGGCTATGATAGTATTTAAAATAGGTTTTAAAATAGAAGAATCAATCGTTACAAATGAATTATCTTCTATTTTTATATTTATTTTTGCTGGTAAATTTTCTAGGCTTTCAAACTGTTCTATGATTCCACTTACTAGAGGAGCTATTGGGAATATTTTCCCATCGAACTCAATATTAAATGATAGTTTAAACCACTCATTTATCTCATCTTTTGATATCTTGATAGTAGGTATTACTTCTACTGTGTTTAGCTTTATATCAATAGGTGGTAAAAATGTTTTGTTATTTGTATTTTTTTCAATGATTCTACAAACATCTAAAATTTTCTCTTTAGGAATACTAGGAGATGATAGTATTTGTTCAAAGAATTTACTGCTCATATTCGTATTTATTTTTTGCACTGTATTGTTCTTTTTATTTATAGCCAATAATGGTTGGCTAAATACTATATGATATTCTTCACTATCTTTTAAAGTTAATATATAATGTTCATCTATCTTTTCCCAAGAAAAATCTAATTTCAATTCTTCCTCTTTAAAACACAATGCTACTATTTCATCAGCATAAAAACATCGTTTGGTTTTAATCAGTTCTGAAATAACTAAATATCCTAACGTTCCCTCTATTTTTGTAGTTTTATTTCCATATCTTTGAAAAAATCCACCACAAAATTCTACTATATTTTTATCATTCTCAAATTTTGATTTATCATACAAACTGCTAAAAAGATATTTATCACTATTTAAAAGTGTTCCTTTATTTATCATTGCATTTCGCAAAAATTTACATATATAAAACTTCAAGTCATTGGTATCTGTTCTGGTATCTTGTGAAAATAATCTATAAAGTATAAATGGATCAGGCTGATTATATTCAAACTTTTTATTCTCTTGAGTTTTACTTAAAACATCTAGCCATTTATCAAATTTATTTGTAGGGTTTTCACTTCTTTTATCACTAATATATTGTAAACAAACAGCAACCGTATGTTTACAATTGCTAAGTACAGGGCAAGAACATTTCCCATGTATCGTAACTTTGTTATTTTTAACAGATATATCTATATCTTGCTCATATATTTCAGACCCAATAACTTTACTAGTTAAGCTAACAAATAAATCACTTTCATCAAATATTGTATATTCATCAACATCGCCATCTTTAAAATAATGATAACCACGATTATAAGCACCAGAATCTACATTTACTTGGATATCTTCTTTTGTTAATTTCATCTCTAAATAATCTTTTTAATCCAACATTGTTAGAGATATTTTATTTTTTTCTATATCTATATTTTGTATTTTTATATTTTTTACTTGTTGATTTATACACATCACATCCATAAGGTGTTTGATTCTTTTATGAGAATATTGTGAGATATGAAGCATCGCATCATTTTTTAAACCTATATCGATAAATGCTCCAAAATCAGTAATATTTCGCACTACTCCATTTACACTATCACCTATTTTTAACTCATTGATACTTTTAATATCTTCGCAAAAAGAGATTTGTTCAAGCTCATCTCTTATATCATATCCAGGTTTTTGAAGCTCCACAATAATATCTTTTAAACTCTCGAATCCACAGTTAAATTTTACAGATAAATTTTTTAATTCACTTGCATCTATATTTGCCAAATCACACTTTTCTTTTAGGTACTTTGCTACATCGTAGTTTTCAGGATGGATTCCACTATTATCCAAGAAACTTTCTCCATTTTTAATTCGTAGAAACCCTACACTTAGTTCGTACGATTTAGCTCCAATTCCTTTTACTTTTAAAAGTTGTTTTTTACTTCTAAATTCACCAATATCTTTTCTAAATTCGGTAATATTTTTAGCAAGTTTTTCACTAATACCTGATACATAAGATAAAAGTTTATACGATGCAGAATTTAAATCTACTCCAATTTTATTTACAATCAATACCGTTGTAGTATTTAGTTTTGTCGTTAAGTTTTTTTGATCTACATCGTGTTGGTACTGACCTATTCCTAGGGATTTTGGGTCTATTTTTACTAAAGCAGACATAGGATCCCTAAGTCTTGCTGCTATTGAGATAGCTCCTCGTATAGTTACATCAAGATTTGGATACTCTTCTTGTGCTATTTTTGAAGCTGAATATACAGATGCGCCTATTTCACTCACAACTGCATATTTTACTTTAAGATTATATTTTTTTGTTAAATCGTGAACAAAACTTGCTGTTTCTTTTGAAGCCGTTCCATTTCCTATAGCAATGCTAGTTATATTGTAATTTTTGATTAATTCTAAAACTACATTAAAAGCTATTTTAATATTATTTTCACTTAAAAGATATATTACTCTTGAATCCAAATAGTTCCCATTTTCATCTATAACTGCCAATTTACAGCCAGTTTTATACCCAGGATCCATTCCTAATATCACTTGATTTACTAAAGGTGGAGAAATGAGTAATTCACTTAAGTTTTTCCCAAATAATTCTATAGCATCATTACTAGCTTTTTCTTTTAAATTTGAAAGTAACTCTCTTTTTAAACTAGGCAATAATAATCTTTTTAAACCATCAATATACGCATCTATTACATAGGTTTGTGAATTTTTAGCATGATTGGGTATACGATATTGTTTTATGCCATTTATGATGAACTCTTCATCTACTTCTACTTTTAGTGAAATTTGCTTTTCATTTACTGCTCTAAAGATTACTAAGAGTTGATGCGATTTTAGATATTTTGCTTTTGTTTGTATCTCACCTAAGTTTTTATATAAGCCATCGCTTTCAAAAGTTTTTGTTTTTTTTGTTACGATATTGGCATGATTTTCAAGATTTTTCCTCACACCCTCTTTTGTTCTTATCTCTTGAGCATATCCTAACGCTATGATATCTTTAGCTCCATTTATAGCATCGTCAGTGTTTGTCACATTTGCATTTAAAAAGTTTTGTGCTTTTTGTTCTATCTCATTTGTTGTGTACTTCATAGTGCATATTATATTCGCTAGATTTTCAAGTCCATTTTTCATAGCATCATCAGCTCGAGTATTTTTCACGCCCTTGTATGGCTCATATATATCTTCTAAAATGCGTAAAGTGCTAGCTTCATGTATGAGTTTTTGTAAGTTATCACTTAGATTTTCTTTCTCTTTTAATATATTTAAAATCTCATCTTTTCTTTTTAAAAGTTTTTGACTATATTCATATAGTTCTTGAAACTTTATCAGTGTTTCATCACTTGCATTTCCAGTGATATCTTTTCTGTATCTTGCTATAAAAGCTATGGTACTTCCATCGTTGAGTAACTCTATAATATTTTTTATATATTTACTATCTAAATTTATTTTACTTTTTATGATATCTATTATTTCAGATTGCATATGATTCCTTGTAATTCAGATGAAGTATATCGAAATTTTCTTTATGAGATTTTGATATCTTTATATAATAACAATATGCAATCTTTTTAAAGATTAGAAAAATATTAGCTACAATACCATTATAGATAAACACTAGGAAATAAAATGAATATATGTGGAATAGAACTCAAGTCAAATAATGCAATTGTTTCAGTTATACACTATGAAAATGATGAAATATCATATATCAATACTGAAAAGAAAAAGATTATTTTAGAAAATGATGAAGATATTCACTCTATTTTAAAATTTAAAAATGAAATCGAAAACTTTTTAATTGAAAATAAAATAGATAAAATATCTTTAAAAAAACGAGCCAAAAAAGGAACATTTACAGGTGGTGCTGTTACATTTAAATCAGAAGCCATTATTCAGTTAATCAATAAATGCGAAGTTGTCTTTGTAACAGGACAAGCTATAGCTAAATATACAAAAGCAAATGATATCGTTTTACCAAATAAGCTTAATAAATATCAAGAGCATGCCTACTATAGTAGTTTACTCCTAATATAAACTCTAAATTATTTTACCTCTGCTCTAGGAACAAACTCTAAAACTGTAGCATTTATACAAAATCTTTTTCTTCCATCTGCTCTTGGGAAAACATGCCCTAGATGTATGCCACTTTTTTTAGCTCTTATTTCAACACGCGACATACCATAACTATTGTCTTCTAATTCTATAGTTGAACCCTTCACTGCTGTATAAAAACTTAGCCATCCTGTTTTGGAGTTAAATCTATCTTTTGTATCAAAAAGCACATCTCCTGATACTTTATCTACAAATACACCATCTGGAGTATCTTTAAATAGTTCATACTCTTTACAAAATCTGTTATCTGTACCTTTATTAAATGCTACTTTATAACTCTTAGTATTTTTGCCAAGTTTAAAATCACCTAACATTTTATAAAAATTCTTTTCATCCATATATCCACGATTGGCAAGTATCTCTTTTCCATCTTCGATAAATAGTATCGTAGGCGCTACAAACAGTTTTGTTTCTATTTTGAAATTTTTCATTTGAGATGCGTAAGCAGTTCTTATTTTTACTGTACCATTATATGAAGACAATACATCTTCTTTAAATCTTACACAATAGGGACAATTATCAGATTTGATGACAACTATTTCTTTGCCTTCAGCAGGAACAAGTTGTTCTTTTTTATCCTCTGTATCACTCTTAGAAAATTTAACTCCAGTACTATGGTCTGGACAATATCCATTTGGGTTAGTTGTTAAATAATCTTGATGATAATTTTCAGCATCCCAAAACTTTGTAAGAGGAGCTACTTCTGTAACTATTTTTTTATATCCATGCTCATTTAAAAGTGTTTGATATACGGCTTTTGTTTCAAATATAGCTTTTCTTTGAGTTTCATTTGTATAATAAACCGCACTTCTATAGTTATTTCCTATATCATTTCCTTGACCATTTTTTTGTGTAGGATCATGTATCTCCCAAAAGTTTTTAATGAGTTCATTTGCACTTATTTTAGTATTGTCAAATTTTACTTTGACAGCTTCAGTATGATTGATAATCTCTTTTGCTTTACTTTTGTATCTATATTTTAATACATCTTCATAGCTTGGATTTTCATAATTTCCACCCGTATAACCGGATCTTACTTCTACAACACCAGCAATTTGTTCAAAATTCTTTTCAACACCCCAAAAACAACCAGCTGCAAATACAATCTCTACTATCATTATTTATCCTTCGTATAATACATTATCGTTCAATTAGTTAAAATAAGAACG
>CAWVZX010000047.1:0-8508 GCA_963934755.1 uncultured Arcobacteraceae bacterium
AATAGATTAATTTAGATGGTTTTGTTGCACTTTAAATGTGAATGGGCGGAATAAAGATTAATAATCTTCAGCAAACTCAAAATCACCCTCTTCTTCTTCAAATTTTGATAATATAAAATCTGCAGGTAAATTAAATGCTTGGTATGTAGCTTCAAACTGATCTTGTTCTGCACTTCTTTCTCCTCGCCCTCGAGCAACAACTCGGACAGGAACACCTTCAAAATTATGTTTATCTCTTATAAAATTAATTAAATATCTTTTATATGAAAAGTGCAACATTTTAGGTTTATTCATAATAAGTGCAATAGTTGGTGGATTTGCATCAAATTGAGTTGCAAAGTATATTCTTAATCTATTACCATTTGGACTTGGCAGAGAATGTCTTCTAGTTGCTAATTCTATTGTTTTATTTAAATCTGATGTTGTAATTCTTCTGTGATAATTTTCAAAAATTGCTAATAGCTTTTCTTCTAGTTTTTTTATATTTCTACCCGTTTTAGCTGAAACAGCAACTATTGTAGCATAATACAAAAACTTAAATCTTCCTCTAATTTCTTCTGATAATTTTGCAAAAGTATCCATATTTTCATCCCACTTATTTAAGATAATAATAACACCTAAGCCAAATCTATCTACTAGTCCAGATATCTTTTCATCTTGATCACTAATAGGCTGGCTTGCATCTAATACAAGTAAAGCTATATTTGCCTGTGCTAACATATCTTCTGTTCTCATTAACGCAAATTTTTCTATACCTTCAATTTTACCTCGTCTTCTTAATCCTGCGGTATCAATAAAAGTTATTTTTTTATCCCCTACTTCATAAGTTTCATCAACAGGATCTATGGTAGTTCCTGCAATTGGACTTACAACTGATCTTTCTTCACCTATTAAAGCATTTAAAATAGAACTTTTTCCAACATTAGGTTTCCCTATAATAGCAACTTTAATATGATGTGGATCTATTTTCTCAGGTTCTACAGCCACATCAATTGGATCAACCAATAGTGCTAATTCTTCTTCAGAAAGATTACTAATTCGTTCTTCTTCAATTTCGGCTGCACTTTGAGGTAACTGTTCATATAACCATTCAAAAAGCTTTTTTGTACCACGATTATGAGATACGGAAATTCCAAAGATTTCATCATCATTTATTCCGAATTCGTAAAAATCCCAAAGTCTTTCTAACTCTTTATCATTATCAATTTTATTTACAACTAAAGCTAGTTTCTTCCCTAATGCCTGCAATTCATAAAAAAGTGCTCTATCTTCATCATCAGGTATATTCTTTCCATTTACCATATACAAAATTATGTCTGCCTCTTTTGCAGTTTCAATAGCTTTTCTTTTTACATTTGTAAAAATTTTAAATTCACTTCCGTCTTCCATGATTTCATTTTTAGACTTACTAATACCACCAGTATCAAGCATCATAGCAGCTCGACCGCTTATATCTATTTCTCGTCTTCTTATATCTCTAGTTGTTCCAGACACATCACTTACAATTGCAATTTTCTGTCTTGCAAGTCTATTAAATAATGAACTTTTACCAACATTTGGTTGTCCTATTACCGCTATTTTTATCATTTTTTACCTTTTTATTCTACTATGTTATTGTCATTTTCTATATGTAAGGTTTGCGTAGGGAAAGCAAAACTAGAGCCATTATCTTCAACTATTTTCATTATACTTAAATATGTCGATTCTCTTACTTTCATAAATTCACCCCAATTTGTACTTTTTGTAAAATAGTAACAAAAAATATTTAATGAACTTTCACCAAATGAACTAAAATATATATGTATAGTTTCTTGGTCTATATCACAATGATTAGCAAGCATCTTTTTGATATCACTTATAATACTTTCAAGGGTTTGTCCCGATGTACTATATATAAGACCCAAGATGGTCTTAACTCTTCGTTTGCTCATTTTCGACCAATTTAAAATTGCACTATTTGCTAATACACCATTGGGGACACTTACTAAAGCTTGTGCAAATGTTCGAACTTTAGTTGAACGAATACCTACATTTTCTATAGTACCTTCGACTTCAGGAGTTTTAATCCAATCTCCTATTTTAAATGGTTTATCAGTGAATATAACCAATGAACCAAAAAGATTCGAAGCAGTATCTTTAGCAGCCAAAGCAAAAGCCATACCAACCAATCCTAAAGATGCTATAAATCCACTTACATTATATCCCCATTCTTGTAGTACTGCAATAAAAGCAAGAATCAAAATAAAAAACCGAATTGATTTCACAATAAAACTTGAAACATCTTCGTTAATTTTATCGCCAAATTTATTAGTAATTTTATGAATATTAATTGATAAATGGTTTAAAATGTTAATTATTGACCAAAATACAACGATTATAAATCCTGATCGTATAAGTTTTTCTATACTTGCATTTATATCATCATCTAAAAATAACACAGAAACAGCAAAGTTCAATCCCATAATAATAAATAAGAAATCAATAGGTTTCTCAACTGCCTCTAAAATTTCATCATCAATTGTAGTAGTTGTTTTCTTGATTATTTTATAAACAATTTTTCTAAAAATAACTCTTGAAAATTGAAAAAATATAAAAATCACAATAGCATAAACGTATGAATCTATTTGAGTATTAAATATATCAGGCACTAAGTAATCTCCAATCATATAATAATTAGATTTTAACTAAAATTATATTAAAATCGAGATTATGATTAATACAACAACACAAAACAACACAAAATTGGCTATAAAGTATATGTTAATTTCATCTTTTTTATTTTCATTTACAGGAGGATTCGCAAAAGAGTTAAGTACTTATATAAGTTCATTGGAGGTTGTCTTTTTTAGAAATATTATGGGAGTAATCATCATTTTATTTGCTATTTATAAATCACCATTAAATCAAAAAGGTGGTAGATTTCTTCTACTTTTTGCAAGAGGTCTTATTGGATTTAGTGCTTTACTTATGTATTTTTATAATATTGCTCACATCCCACTAGCTGAAGCTCAAACATTTAGTAAAGTTTCCCCAATATTTACAGCGATTTTTTCATATTTAATTTTAAGGGAAAAACTTTCACAACTTGCTTGGCTTGGAGTATTTATTGGTTTTCTTGGTGTTTTATTTGTGACAGGATTTGATATTCTACATTTAAGCAAAACAGACTGGTTTGGAATTTTAAGTGGAGTAGGTGCAGGACTAGCTTATACTTCCATACGAGAACTTAGAAAATATTATGATAATAGAGCCATTGTGTTATCATTTAT
Organism: uncultured Arcobacteraceae bacterium; assembly: GCA_963934755.1. Lineage (GTDB taxonomy): Bacteria > Campylobacterota > Campylobacteria > Campylobacterales > Arcobacteraceae > JAIOSF01. The sequence continues at coordinate 3,270 of CAWVZX010000047.1, forward strand.
GCTTGTGGGTACCATTGGCCCAATACTTTTAATGTTTATAGGTGAATTTCATACATCACCATCACTTGATTGGATTATCTCACCTTTTGTTATGCCTACTGGATGGGCATGGTTTCATATAGTTGGTTTAGGGATTTTTGCAACTGCTTCACAATTATATATGACCAAAGCCTATTCTCTTGCTCAAGGTGGTATTGTTGGTACAATCAGCTATACAACTATTATATTTTCTATATTTATAGGGATGTTTTTAGGTGATGTTTTTCCTAGTACAGCTTTATTTATAGGGATAGGTTTTATTATAATAAGTGGTATATTAGTTTCTAAAAAATAATAAAATATCTTTAACCCACAATTAGCTATACTTTGTACATCAATACATGGAGAAAATATATGAACTTAGATAAGGTAATAGCTGGTTTTTTTATAATTTTAGCAATGACACTAAATTTTGGTTTCTTTTATGGTGATGTATCAGATATAAACCTGCACAGTAAATATGAACTGTTTGCTGCGATTTTGGTTAATATCATTGCAACTGTATTAAAACTTGGTGATAAAACCCAAATGGGTTCAGTACTCATTGCTAGTAGTTTAGTAGCAGACATTCAATTAATTGCTGCAGCTACATTATGGACTATGTATTCAACAGAAAATATAATTTCTCCAGAGATATTTGGAATAATTATATCATTAAGCGGTGGAGCATTACTCGCAAATATAACATCAGTGATATTGTATATTGGTGATACACTCAAATCTAAAAGATAGTATGTTGAATAATAGTTCATTATGGATTGTACTACAAAGGATGAGACTTCCTTTTACAATTATTACTATAACATATGCAATAGCAATGACTGGATTATTAATTATTCCTGGGATTGATAATCAGGGAAATCCTTATCATTTAACAATTTTTGAATCATTTTATTTTATTACATATACGGCAACAACAATTGGCTTTGGAGAATTACCATATTCATTTACACATGCACAGAAAATATGGGTATCTATGTCTATTTATCTGACAGTACTAGGTTGGTTTTATGGAATTGGTGCTTTAGTTACCTTGCTGCAAGATAAACTATTTTTAAGTGAAATTGCTCTTGCTAGATTTAAAAAATCAGTTAAAAATATCAAAGAAGATTTTGTTATCGTTTTAGGATACAATGAAATTACTAGTGCTATCATTCAAAAACTTTTAGAATCAAATATGAGAGTAGTCTTAATTGAAAGAGATTCCAAACGAGCTGACGATCTAAATCTTGAAGGTTTTGTTCCTCATGTACCAGTACTTACAAGAGATATTCACAATACTACTTCATTGGAATTTGCTGGAATTCATTCTAAATATTGTAAAGGTATTATATCACTTTTAGATAGTGGTATTTTAAACTTACGAGTAACATTAGCTTCTAAAATTTTAAACCCACAAATAAGAATTGCTGTTAAATCTTCAACAGATACTGAAACTGGAAATTTATATGATGCCGGAGCTGATATAGTTGAAAATCCATTTGATATCATATCAAAGCAAATTCAGATGGCTCTTATAGCTCCTAGTCTATATAAATTAGACAACTGGTTATATAACATAAAAACATTGGATGCTAAAACATTTTCAATACCAAATGAAAAAATAATTATATGTGGCTATGGCAGATTTGGGAAAACTGTCCATGAAATGTTTGTAAGGAATTCTATTTTCCCTACTATAATAGAATCTAATGAAGAGATAACACGACAAGCAAATAAAGATGGAATAACAAATTTAATCCTTGGTAACGCAGAAGATAAATCATGTCTAGACAAAGCAAATATAAATGATACGAATTTAATCATTATAGGAACAAATAATGACACTACAAACTTATCGATTGCCTTTACTGTAAAAAGGATGAATAGTAAAACATTAATAATCTCTAGAGAAAATGAATTGTTAGATTTTTCAATATTTTCACATGCAAAAATAGATCAAATATTTTTACCGGATAAAATATTAATACATAAAACTACAAATGCAATAATCAATCCACTATGTGATATTATGATTAAATTAATTTCAAAGAAAAATGAATTATGGGGAAAACATCTTCTAACTACACTGCTCAAAACAATAGATTCCAAACCAATTACATTTGAACTAACAATCAATAAATATGAAACTATAGAAATATATAAATATCTTAAAAATACAAATAATAAGATCGCAATAAATACTATAACAGCGTCAAGAAGAGATAGAAGTATGAGCAATAATATCTTGGTTTTACTTGTAGTAAGAGATAAAGAAAATATTCTAATGCCAAGTTTAGAATTTGAATTAAAACTCAATGATAAAATTCTATTTGCATGTGATAAAAATGCAAAAGTAGACTTAGAATATATTGCAAATAATATTTATGAATTCCATTACATCATAACAGGTGAAGAAAAAAGATATTTTAAAAAGTTTATAAACTTTACAAAAAAGGAAAAAAAATGATATTGCTAACAGGTCCATGTGTTATAGAAGATAGAGATACTGTTATGAAAATAGCAGAAAAATTAGCTAAGCTAAGCGAAAACAAACGAATTGAATTTTATTTTAAAGCAAGTTTTGATAAAGCAAATCGTACAAGTTTAGATAGTTTTAGAGGTCCAGGACTAGATGAAGGTCTAAAAATATTACAAGAGGTAAAAGATACCTTTGGTTACAGCATAGTTACAGATGTACATGAATCTTCACAAGTAGTATCTGTATCTCAAGTAGCAGATGTACTACAAATTCCTGCATTTTTGTGTCGTCAAACAGATTTATTAGTGTCTGCTGGAAAAACAAAAGCTAAAGTAAATATCAAAAAAGGCCAATTTTTAGCTGCAAATAGTATGAAGCATCCAGTTGCAAAAGTACTCGCAACAAGAGGTGTTTCTGAAGTAAATTATCAAACAAGTAAGGACAATGGTGTTTGGCTATGTGAAAGAGGAAATGTATTTGGATATGGTGCATTAATAGTTGATATGAAAAATCTCATTGCCATGAGAGAGTTTGCACCAGTAATTTTTGATGCAACACACTCAGCACAAGTTCCAAGTACTGGTGAAACAACGGGTGGAAATTCTGCTATTGTTCCTAGCTTAGCAAAAGCAGCTGCTGCTGTTGGTGTTGATGGATTTTTCTTTGAAACGCATTTTAACCCAACAATAGCATTAAGTGACGGTCCAAATATGTTGAAAATAGAGGATTTATACACAACAGTAGAGGATATTTTCAAGATACAAGATGTTTTAAACTATTAATAAAATTTTAGATATAATCGCAATATAATAAAAAGTAAATTTCACAAATGGAGAAATACAATGAATATAATTGAAGGTCAATTAAGATTAAAAGGTACAGAAAAAGTTGCTATTATAAATGGTAGATTTAACCATATCATTACAGACAGATTAGTAGAAGGAGCTCAAGATTCCTTTAAAAGACATGGGGGAAATGATAAAAATTTAGATCTCATCTTAGTTCCAGGTGCATTTGAAATTCCATTTGCGCTTCAAAGAGCATTGGAAAGCGGTAAATACGATGCAATATGTTGTGTTGGAGCTGTAATTCGTGGGGCAACTCCTCATTTCGATTACATTTCTGCTGAAGCTACAAAAGGAATTGCAAGCGCTACTATGAACTTTAATATTCCAGTATCAAATGGTGTATTAACAACTAATACAATTGAGCAAGCAATCGAGAGAGCTGGTAGTAAATCTGGAAATAAAGGTGCTGAAGCTATGACAACTATAATTGAGATGCTAGATTTATACACTCAAATGGACAAATAATGGCTACAAGAACTCAAGCAAGAGAATCAGTAATAGGACTACTTTATGCATATGATTTAGGAAATGAATCTATAGCTAAATTCTCTGATGTGATATTTGAAGATAAAAAAATTAGAAATAAACAAAAAGATTTTGCATTAAGTATATTTAATGGAACTATTGCAAATCTAGAAAAAGTAGATAAAGAAATTTCAGAGCACTTACATGAAAGAAGTATTACTGAAGTTGGAAGTGTAGAAAAAGCGATACTAAGACTTTCTATTTATGAAATATTATTTAGTAGCTTAGATAAAGCAATTATTATCAATGAAGCAATAGAATTATCAAAAAGACTAGCTGCTGATAATGCACCTAAATTTGTCAATGGTGTTTTAGATAGTATAAATAAAGATGAAGTAGACAAAAAGTAAATGAAGTTATGTGTTGCTTTAGATTTACCAAGTGCTAAAGAAAATCTGGACTTAGCTACAAAAATAAAAGATTATGATCTTTGGCTAAAAGTTGGACTTCGTGCTTATATCAGAGATGGTAAAGAATTTTTGCACAACTTAAAAGTTGTCAATCAAAATTTTAAAATATTTTTAGATTTAAAGTTATATGATATACCAAATACTATGGCAGATGCAGCATATGAAGTTGCCCTTTGTCCTATAGATATGTTTAATATACATGCAAGTGCTGGTAAAATTGCGATGAAGGCTGTTATGGAAAGAATCGAGAATCTTCCAAATAGACCTTTAGTCTTAGCAGTAACGGCACTTACAAGTTTTGATAATGATAACTTTAGAGCTGTTTACAACGAAGACATTCATACAAAAGCAACACAGTTTGCAAGAGACACATTTGAAGCAGGACTTGATGGTGTGGTTTCATCTGCTTTTGAAAGCTTAGATATTAAAAATAATACTTCTAAAAAATTCATCACATTATGCCCTGGTATTCGACCTTTTGGTGAGGATGCTGCTGATCAAAAAAGAGTAGCAGATATTGCTCTAGCAAAAGAAAAAATGGTAGATTTTATAGTAGTAGGTCGCCCTATTTATAACTCTTCTAACCCTGTGGAAATAATAGAAAAAATTTTAAATAAGATTTAAAATTTAAGGAGTATTTCAACTTACTTCTATTATAATTCCCATCTACAAAAGGACGAGTGGGTGAGTGGCTGAAACCACATCCCTGCTAAGGATGCATACTGGCAACGGTATCGAGAGTTCGAATCTCTCCTCGTCCGCCACATACAAACACCTCAACCATAGGCTTTAAGACACTTTTTGAAAAAGTTTTACTACAATTTTTTACTACAAATAGATAAATATCACTACTTTTTTGATTATTCATACCATTATTACAAAATAACACATCGCTTTTAATACGCCCATTCACATTTAAAGTGCAACAAAACCATCTAAATTAATCTATTAAATTA
>CAWVZX010000048.1:0-8181 GCA_963934755.1 uncultured Arcobacteraceae bacterium
CTTTAGAAATGATGCTAAATGGTGTAAATTTATTTTTAGTTACATTTGCTAGATACCATTTTAATATGGACCCACAAATTATCACTATCATGGTTATTGCTATAGCAGCTGCTGAAGCAGCAATCTTTTTATCTGTTATTATCTTGTTGTTTAGATCTCAAAAATCTCTGGATACGGATATCTTTACAACATTAACGCAAGGGGAAGAATCATGAATACTAACTTGTTAGTATGGATAATTTTATCTCCTTTAATCGGTGCAATTTTAAATGCTGCTCTTTATTTTTATAATATAAAAAAAGAAAAAGTATCAGATTTAACATTTGCACTCATAGGAACAATAACACCTTTTATATCATTTATAATTACGCTTAGTTTATTTTTAAGAATGAATGAAGAAAATATAATTTTTACACAAATATTATTTACTTGGTTAAATATCGATAAGTTAAATATAAATATGGGATTTTTAGGTGATAATTTATCGATCTTTATGTCTATGTTTGTTACTTTTGTTGCTTGCTTGATTCATATATACGCACTTGGATATATGAAGGGAGATAAGGGATTTGGTAAATTCTTTGCTTATTTTAATCTTTTCCTAGCATCTATGCTTATACTTGTACTAGCAGACAATCCTATTATTTTATTTATTGGATGGGAAGGAGTTGGAGTTTGTTCATACCTTCTTATTAAATTTTATTATGGTAAATCTGAAAATGTAATTGCTGCAAATAAAGCATTCCTTGTAAATAGAGTAGGTGACTTTGGTTTTTTACTTGGTATTATTACTTTATTTTTTGCTTTGGGAGAAATCGATTTGTCATTTTCTTCTATTGAAGCTAATATAGGAAATGGTTCACCTGAGTTGCTAACTCTAGCAGGATTCTTATTGTTTATAGGTGCTATGGGTAAATCTGCGCAGATTCCATTGTATGTTTGGCTTCCAGATGCGATGGCTGGTCCTACACCAATTTCAGCACTAATACATGCTGCTACTATGGTAACAGCTGGTATTTATATGGTTGCAAGATTTCATTTTCTATATGTTGATTTAGGTAATATCGGTTTATTTATAGCATATATTGGTGCATTTTCAGCTATCTTCGCTGCTTTTATTGCTACAAAACAAAATGATATTAAAAAAATCCTTGCGTATTCAACTATGAGTCAGCTAGGATATATGTTTATAGCTGTTGGACTTGGATTTTATTCTACTGGTTTATTTCATGTGTTTACACATGCATTCTTTAAAGCCATGTTATTTATGGGTGCTGGTGGAATTATTATGGCTTTACACCATCAACAAGATATTTTTAAAATTGCACAACATAGAGCATCTTTACCTATTATTGGATTTACATTTTTAATAGGTGTTATTACGATTTCTGGTATTCCTCCATTTTCAGGATTCTTTTCAAAAGATGCAATCTTAGCAGCTGCATTTCAAGAAGAACAGTATTTGATTTGGATAATGGCTTTGTTTACTGCATTTTTAACTGCATTTTATATGTTTAGACTTTATTTTATTGTTTTTGTAGCACCTACAAAATCAAAGAAAGAATATGTTTATACATCAAAAACTATTACTTTTCCTTTGTTGATATTAGCAATGGGTGCAATAAGCGTAGGATTTTTAAATTTACCATCTATATTTGGTGGGCATCATTTAGTTGATGCTTGGCTGGGTCAATTAAATTCTAAAACAATATATTTAAGCCATTTTACTGAATATATATTAATGATATTATCAGTTCTTGTAGCAGGATCTGGAATTTTCGTTGCTTATAAAAAGTATGCTAATTTTGATGTAACAAAACCTGAGCTTGAAATAGGACTGATAGGAAATAAATTTTATATTGATGAAATTTACGATTTCTTATTTGTAAAAACATTCAAAAAAACATCCACATTTATAGATAGAATAATGGATGATAAAATTATTGATGGATTTATTATGAATTCTTCAAGAGGCTTTGTGAGCATTGGTAAAAGAGTAGCTATGCTACAAAATGCTAATGTGAGATTTTATGCAACTTTTATGCTTTTAGGTATGAGTTGTATATTTATTTATATTTATATTAGTTTAGGATTATAGTATGAGTTCAGATATACTTTCATTTATAATATTTTTACCAGCAGTTATTGCATTTGGCTTAATGATGACGACACGAGATATCAATGCGATTAGAAATATAGCATTTTTAACTACTACTGCTATTTTAGCATTGGTTTTGAAAATTTATATTGAATTTGAACCAACTGCTGGTATGCAGTTTGTGACAAATGTTCCTTGGATTGAGACTTATGGCATTCATTACTATGTTGGATTAGATGGTTTTTCATTAACTATTTTAATGCTGATTGCTGTTTTAATTCCTACAGCTTATTTACTTCTTTGGGAAGGTAAAACTAAAGGGTATTGGATCAATATGTTGTTGGTTCAATCAGGTGTTACTGGTACATTGTTATCTTTAGATGTTATTTTATTTTATTTCTTCTGGGAAGCTATGCTTTTACCGGTATTTCTTTTAATAGGGTCTTATGGCTTCGGAGATAGAGTAGGAACAACTATAAAAGTTACTGTTTATACTATGCTTGGTTCATTGTTAATGTTTATAGCTATTTTATATTTAGGAGTTGCTTATCATAATGAATTTGGCTCTTGGTCTTTCGCATATAATGAGTTAGTAAAAATAACAACTATAGATTATTCTTCAAAGGTTTGGTTATTTTTAGCATTTTTATCAGCATTTGCGATTAAAATACCACTTTTCCCATTACATACTTGGATTATGGAAACATATAAAAATGCCCCTACGGGGGCAGTGTTTTTATTGTCTTCTATTATGGCAAAACTTGGTGTTTATGCGATTGTTAGATTTATGATTCCTATTTTTCCTGATATTTATGTTGAATTTTCAATGTATTTTGTTGCTCTTGGTGTTTTTGGTTTAGTTTATTTTGGTATTGCTGCTTTTATGCAAGATGATATTAAAAGAATGTTTGCTTATGCTTCTGCCTCACATCTTAGTTTAATAGCTGCAGGAATATTCTCGTTAAATGAATATGGTATGAATGGCGCACTTTATTTGATGATTGCACATGCAATTTCTACTGGTGCATTATTTCTACTTGTCGGACTTATTCATGAACATACAGGATTTAAAACTATTAAAGATTTAGGGGGAATTGCGAAACAAGCTCCTGTATTAACTTTTATATTTGCAATTATGTTATTTTCAAATATAGGACTCCCTAGTACGAGTGGTTTTGTGTCTGAATTATTAATAATATTTGGAATCTATGAGTTTAATCATGTTTTAGGTTATATCTCTGCAAGTACAGTTATTATTGGGGCTACTTATATGTTGTGGATGTTTCAAAGAGCTATTTTACAAGATCGACCTACAAATGCAAGTATTTTACTAATGAGAGATTTAAAAATAAAAGAGATAATTGGTTTTATCCCATGGGTAATCCTGGTATTTTTAATGGGATTATATCCTGAAATATTTACTGATAAGTTCGAACCTGCTGTTACTCATTATGTGCATGATATATTACAGATTGGAGTTACGAAATGAGTGATTTTTTTTATCTAATACCTTCTCTTACAATTTTAGTTGGAGCTTTAGTACTTATGTTTATGAGTATGTATGAGAAGTATCTAACTAAAGATTTTATTATTGTGAGTACAGTATTTCTAATTGTTTCTTTAGGTTTTTCATTAAGCGAATTTACAGAGTCATATTCTATACAACCATTTAACGATTTACTAAACAATGTTTTAATATTTGATACATTTTCAAATTATTTTAATATACTATTAATCCTAGGAACACTCTTGACTTTACTAATAGGTGAGCATTATTTCCTACATAGATCATATTTTAAGGGTGAATTTTTCTCAATTTTGCTTTTTTCTTTATTTGGTATGATGCTATTGTCTCATGCAAATGAATTAATTACTGCATATATAGCATTGGAAATTGCATCCTTTTCTGTGTATATTATGGTTGGATTTAATACGGAAAACTCTAAAAGAGTTGAAGCGATATTTAAATATCTAGTTTTAAGCTCATTTATGGGAGCATTTTATCTTTTAGGCGTTGTTCTGATTTTTGGAGCAACTTCTAGCACGAATTTAAGTGAAATAGGAACATATATATCTACACATAGTGGAGATGATATGATTTTAATTTTCATAGGTTTGACTTTAACTCTATTTACATTCTTATTTAAAATTGCAGCATTTCCATTTCAGTCATGGGTACTAGATATTTATAGAGGTGCACCTATGATTATTACAGCTTTTATGGCATCTACTTTTAAAATTGCAGTTTTCTCATTTTTTATGAGAGCAGTTCTTCATGACTTTGCCCCTATTATTGATTTTTGGGATACTATTATGACTGTTATTATTGTCCTTACATTAGTTTTTGGTACTTGGTTAGCAGTAACTCAAAATATTGTAAAAAGAATGTTGGCTGCTTCATCTATAGTTCATACTGGATATTTATTATTAGCATTTATAGCATTGAGCTACAAAGATGGTGCAATATTTAATATTGATGCTGCATATGCAACAATATTTTACTTATTCGCATATCTTTTATCTGCTTTAGGTGCATTTGGATTGGCTTCACATATTATCTCTGAAACAAATGTAAAAGTTACATATGATGATTTTAAAGGTTTAGCAAGAGAAAGACCTTTCTTAGCTGCTATGATGACTATATTTTTATTTTCTCTTGCAGGAATACCTTCTACTATTGGCTTTATAGGTAAGTTCTATGTATTTACTGAAGCAATTAGTGCAGGATATACAGCTCTTACAATTTTAGCTGTAATTGCAACAATAGTTTCAGTTTACTACTATTTTAAACTTATAGCTATGATGTATTTTTATCCTACAAAAGTTGAGTGTATCTCAGTTGAATTTAACGATAAAAGAGTTTCAACTTATGCTATTGCATTTGTTGCAATTTTAACTATACTTGGTGGAGTTGGCTCTGCTATTGTATTCTTTATTCCGGTTATGAATATAGACTCAATTATAGTTTTAACTCAAACTGCTGTTCAATCATTATTTATAGTTAAATAAATTATTAAAAAACTCAGATGAGTTTTTTGGATTTTTAATATGGAGTTTTAAAACAATGAAAGAAACATTATTTGTATATGGTACTTTGATGCCGAATTGTCCCAACGGATATGTATTGGAAAATATTGTAGGTAAGTTTACACCTGCAGTGGTAAGGGGTTATCTAAAAGATGCTGGATGGAGTGCTAGTATGGGTTATCCTGGTATTCATTTAGATGAAACTGGAGATAGTATTCATGGTTTTATATTTTCTTCATCAAATTTGATAAATCATTGGGATAATTTAGATAAGTTTGAAGGCAATGAATTTTTACGAAAGCCCGTAACAGTTGAAACTTATGATGATTTTGATTTTGATACATATATTTATGTTTTAAAAGCAACAGATGATATGATAGATGAATAAAATATGACTTTATATATAGATGCAGATGCATTTCCTAATATTTTGAAACCAATCGTATCAAGAGCTATTGAAAAAATTAAAATTCAAACTATAGTAATCTCAAACAAAAAAGTCACTATTGGTCTTTTACCTACAATTAAATACATCGTAGTAGATGCAGGTGCTGATGAAGCTGATAATCATATCGTTGAATTATTAGAAAAAGATGATTTGCTTATCACGGCTGATATACCTCTTGCAGATAGAGTTATTAGTAAAAATGGACATGCGATTGACCATCGAGGTGAACTATATACTAGTGAAAATGTAAAACAATATTTGGCTATGCGGGATTTAATGCAAAGTATAAGAGATAGTGGAGAGACGACTAAAGGTCCTAAAGCTTTCGGACAAAAAGATGCTCAAAATTTTGCAAACCAATTTAATAAGTTTTTACAAAAGAATTTTTAGTATATAAGTACATAAATGCTTAAACTAATAATCATAACTTCAGACCGACAGGCTTAAGACATAGGATTTTTTTACTACTTTAGCTATCTTAACTGGAGAAAGTAAAGTATTTTGGGTAGAAATATTTTCTCTGGCAAATAAGAATAGAGATGAAAATGATAGTATGCCGTGATTAAAATCAACATAAATTAAAAACTACATGAATCCAATGGCTATATTGACTTGAATGTAAACTTAATAGTGAAGAAGTAAAAATTTTAAAGATAGGTTAAATAGTTAAGGTGAGCAGGAAATCTTTTAATCATATTATTTCATAAGATAACATAAAATAGATACAAAATCAACTATATTTAATATATAATTGTAATAAGAATTAAAGAAGGTATTTATAGGAGAATAAAATGACAGATATTTCAGTAGCGAGAAATGAGTATATAGCTAACGGTTTAAAAGAAGATGATTTAGATGATAGTCCTTTTAAGCAGTTTGAAGAATGGTTTAATAATGCAATAGATGTGAAACTCATAGAAGCAAATGCATTTACTTTAGCAACAGTAGGAATTGATATGAAACCATCTCAGAGGACTGTATTGCTTAAAATGTATGATGAAACTGGATTTGTATTTTTTTCAAACTATGGAAGTAAAAAAGCAAAACAAATAGAGCAAAATTCAAATGTCTCAGCTCATTTTGCTTGGTTAGGACTTGAAAGACAGTTAAGAGTAGAGGGTAAGATAGAAAAGATTAGTAAAGTAGAGTCTTTGAAATATTTTCTAAGTCGTCCTAAAGGTAGTCAATTAAGTGCATGGGTATCGCATCAAAGTGAAGTGGTAAATTCAAGAAGTGTACTGGAGGCAAAATTTGAAGAGATAAGAAAGAAGTTTACTAAAGGCGAAGTACCATTTCCCTCATTTTGGGGTGGCTATATCATAAAGCCAATATATTTTGAGTTTTGGCAAGGTGGACATGATAGACTTCATGACAGATTAGCATATACTTTAAATAAAAATACTTGGGATATCAAGAGACTAGAACCATAGAAAGAAGTTAATAAATAAAAGGTAGAATTATGAAAACATTACTTATGATTGGGTTATTGCTCAATCTATTATTAGGAGGAGATATTGTGAACATATATGACATTAAAGCTAAAAGTATAGAAGGTAAAGAAATAACATTCTCAAAGTACAAAAATAAGGTTATGCTTATCGTAAATGTTGCTAGTAAATGTGGATTTACAGGACAGTACGAGGGACTAGAATATCTACATGAAAAATATTCTCAAAAAGGTTTATCTGTACTTGGGTTTCCTTGTAATCAATTTTTAACTCAAGAACCTGGTACAGAAAAAGATATACAAGAATTTTGTAGTTTAACATATGGTGTCAAATTTGATATGTTTAGTAAAGTTGATGTCAATGGCGATAATACACATCAACTATATAAGTATCTTAAAGAAAATTCAAGTGGGTTTCTGGGAACAGATATCATCAAGTGGAATTTTACTAAATTTCTAGTTGACAAGACTGGAAAAGTAGTGCAAAGATATTCTCCCTCAACTACGCCAAAAGATATTGAAAACGATATAGTAAAGTTACTAGATTGATATAGAAGTATAAATGATTATGAGGAGTTGCCTAATACGATCTTTTGTATAAATCCTTTTTAAGATAATAAAGTATTTATTATTATCTATGTAATGTGACAGGTTATGTGACTTTTTTCTAATATAATTACATTATATAATACGTGTGGAGTGCTTAAATATTATTATTACACATTAATAGTTAATATTTTGAATAAAGTGAAGAAATAAAAGGTAAAATTATGAAACGGTTAGGGATGGTTATTATACTTGTTATTACAGTATTGTTCATTTATACATTATTAGAAAGAGATGTTGCAAATATATATGACATTAAAGCTAAAAATATAGAAGGTAAAGAGATATCATTGTCAAAGTACAAAAATAAGGTTATGCTTATCATAAATGTTGCTAGTAAATGTGGATTTACTGAACAATATAAGGAGCTAGTGGAACTAGATGAAAAATATTCGCAAAAAGGTTTATCAGTACTTGGATTTCCTAGTAATCAATTTTTAACTCAAGAACCTGGTACAGAAGAAGAGATACAAAAATTTACCAGTTTAGTATATGGTGTGAAATTTGATATGTTTAGTAAAGTTGATGTCAATGGCGATAATACACATCAACTAT
>CAWVZX010000049.1:0-8154 GCA_963934755.1 uncultured Arcobacteraceae bacterium
CAGTATTAATATTAGTATGAATAATATCAATTTTATTATTATCATCAATATTAATACCTGTTTTTAAAGAGCCTGTTCTATTTTCATAGCTATCATCTTCATAATCATCTATATCATCACCATTTGGAACTTGAGCTGAAAAGCCGTTACTTGTAACTTTTTTTCCAGATATTTTTAAATAATATTTATCAGTTTTATATGATGCAGTTGCAGCATATTTTTTTGTATTAAAACTACCGTACTCAGTATTGATACTACCATGTAGCCCTTTTTTACTATCTTTTGTGATAATATTAATGACCCCACCACTTGCATCTGCACCCCAAATACCAGATTGTGCACCTTTGATTACCTCTATTTGTTTAATATCTGATATTAATATATTTTCTAAAAATGCTGAACCATTTGTTATATCATTATATCTAATACCATCAATTAAAACCAATGTAGTTGTATAGTGCATACCATTGATTCGGACATACGAACTTTGTCCTAATCCACCATTTGATGCTATATCAATTCCAGAAATACTATTTAAAGCTTGTGTAACATTTAAGTAATGTTTCTCTTGAAGTTCAGCATTTGTAATAACTTGTACATCTGATGTAACATCTTTGATACTTTGTTCTGATTTAGTTGCACTATATACAGTTATCATTCCTAAATCATCTTGTGCATAAGAGTTGCTTGCTACTAATAATGCTGTAGCCATGCTTAATTGTATTATTTTTTTCATATTTGGATTTTCCCTTAAATTTTAATTTTTGTTTGATTAGTAATTAAATTTAGAGTAGGGTGGAGATGTTTTACATTCTTCATAAGTAAAGGCTTTTTTATGGTACTTGACATTACTATCGATTCTTGATAGCTTATTTAATGTTGAGTACATAGCAATTATTGCTAATGAAAAGTATCGTTTACCATAGCCTTTTAAATGTTTCATATGTGGATAGTATCTAAAAAAATGTTAAAACAAAAATAAACAAATATTTAGATACAATCGCATTATGATAAATGAACATATAGAATTAGGTGTACTAAACACTTTAAAAATAAACAGAATAACAGAACCAGGTATTTATCTTGAATCTTTAGATGAAGAGGTTGTATTACTTCCAAATGCTTATGTAACTAAAGATATGCAAGTGGAGGATGAACTAGAAGTCTTTATATACACTGATAGTGAAGATAGATTAGTTGCTACGACACAAACACCATACGGAATGAAAAATGAATTTATGTTTACTAGGGTTGTAGATGTTTTAGAATTCGGGGCATTTGTAGACTGGGGTTTACAAAAAGATCTTTTTGTTCCAAAAAATAGACAAAAAACACCATTTAGAGATGGACAAACAAGAATAGTGAGAATAGTAGAAGATGATGAAAGTGGAAGACTTATTGGTGTTGAAAAAATTACATCATTTTTAAGTTCAAATACAAAAGATTTAGCGATTAATCAAAGTGTAGATTTACTAGTATTTGCAAAAACTCCTATGGGATACAAAACTATTATCGATGACACTTATGAAGGTATGATCTATGACAATGAACTTTTTACAAGTATAGATGTGGGTGATAAAATTGAAGGTTATATAAAAAGCATAAGAGATGATGGTAAGATAGATATCACCTTGCAACCTATTGGTAGAAAATTTACAGATGATGTAAATACGAAAAAAATTCTTGAGACTTTAAGACAAAATAACAATGATTTACCATATAACTATAAAACAGATGCAAATACTGTTAAAGATATGTTTTCTATGAGTAAAAAAGCTTATAAAAGAGCTTTAACAAAATTGGCTGAAGATAATATTATCAAACTAGACGAAAATGGGATGGAATTAATATAATGGAAGATTTAATACGAGACTGGGGATATATAATACTTTTTTTGTATTCTTTTGGTGGTGGGTTTTTAGCTTTAGTTGTCGCTGGTATTTTATCATACAGTGGTGAATTAGATATAGTTATTACGCTATTGGTTGCTGGTGCTGCTAATTTTTTAGGTAATCAATTTTTATTTACAATTGCTAGAAAAAATAAACACCAAGCAAAAGAAATGATGCAAAAACATAGAAGAAAAATAGCTATGACACATCTCATGATGAGGAAATATGGCTCGTGGGTTATATTTTTACAAAAATACATCTATGGTATAAAAACACTTGTTCCTTTAGCTATGGGACTAACAAAGTATGACTATAGAAAATTTATATTTTTCAATATCTTAGCAACTATAGTTTGGACTTTACTTGTAGGACTTAGTTCTTATATGATGGGGGATTTAGTATATACTTACATAGAAGAATTTAAAACATATGGCATGGTGTTTATAGTAATTATTCTTTTTGCTGTATATTACTTCTATAAAAAATACAATTAGGTTTTATACAAACCAATATTTAAAATAGAGTGTTAAATATTGGTATGGAGATACTCACTATCTTTTGTAACTTTCTAGGTATTTGATATATTCATACACTCTCCTAGTTATTGAAATTTTATGATAATGATTCTTATTTTAAGTAAGTATTAAGAGTCCTTTCTCTATTATGCTGATAATGATTATTAATTAAAGGAAAAAAATGTTAAAAAAAATAATTGCTACTACTTTAGTAGCTACAATCGCAATGGCAAGTACAGATGAAGTTAACATCTATTCACATAGACATTATGATTCAGATAAACAACTTTACAAAATTTTTGAAAAAAATACTGGTATAAAAGTGAATATAGTAAAAGCAAAAGCAAATGAACTTATCAACAGGTTGGAAACTGAAGGTAAAAATTCACCTGCTGATATTTTGATTACTTCGGATGCTGCTAGATTATATTTGGCTCAAGAAAAAGGTTTATTACAAACTATTAATTCCAAAATTTTAAATGAATCTATACCTTCTAACTTGAGACAAAAAGATGGGTATTGGTTTGCTTTAACTACAAGAGCTAGAGTTATAATATACAATAAAGAAAAAGTTGATCCTTCTACTTTATCTACATATGCAGCTTTAACAAGTCCTGAATTTAAAGCTAAAGTGCTTATCAGAAAAGCTAGTAATATATATAACCAATCACTTTTAGCTTCTCTAATTGCAAATAATGGTGAAGAAAGTGCTAAGTCTTGGGCAAAAGGTATGGTAAATAATTTTGCTAGAACACCTAAGGGGAATGATAGAGATCAAATGAAAGCAGTTGCTGCTAATGTTGGTGACATTGCTGTTGTGAATACTTACTATCTAGGTAAACTTTTAAATTCGAAAAAAACTGCTGAAGTTATGGTAGGGAAAAAAATGGGTGTGTTTTTTCCAAACCAAAATGGCAGAGGTACACACATAAATATATCTGGTGCAGGAGTTACTAAATATAGTAAAAATAAAGAAAATGCAATAAAACTTTTAGAATTTTTAGTATCACCTATGGCTCAATCAATGTTTGCAGAAGCTAACTATGAATATCCAGTAAATGAAAATGTTGAACCATCTGCACTTTTAAAGTCATGGGGAACATTTAAAGCAGATAATTTACCACTAGAAGAATTGGGTAAAAATAATGCAAAAGCAGTAAAAATATTCAATGAGGTAAACTGGAAATAATATATGAATAAACCGTTACCAATACCATCTTCTTGGATGAGTATTTCAACTATTTTAACTATAATTCTTATTGTTCCAATTGCATTAATCGTTTATAATGCTTTTGGGGCACAAAGTGATACTTTGACACATTTAAAAGAAACTGTTTTGAGTGATTATATCATCAATACTTTAATTTTACTCGCTGGTGTTTGTAGTTTAAGTTTAATATTTGGAGTAGGAAGTGCATATTTTGTGACTTTTTATGATTTTAAATTTTCGAAGTTTTTTTCTATTGT
This sequence comes from uncultured Arcobacteraceae bacterium, assembly GCA_963934755.1. Classification (GTDB taxonomy): domain Bacteria; phylum Campylobacterota; class Campylobacteria; order Campylobacterales; family Arcobacteraceae; genus JAIOSF01. The sequence goes on from CAWVZX010000049.1 coordinate 3,875, forward strand.
TTTAATTTTGCCATTTATTATTCCTTCCTATATTTTAGGTTTTATTTATTCTGATTTATTAGGCTTTTATGGACCTTTATATCTTTTTTTAAAAGATATAGGGATTCATTCTTATTTTGATGTTTTAAATATGAAGACTGTTATCATCATTTTAGCATTGGCTCTTTATCCTTATATTTACCTATTAGTAAAATCTTCTTTTTCTAAACATTCGAGTTTTTTATTAAATCCTGCATTATCCTTAGGTGTTAGTAGATTTAAAATATTTTACAAAATTATACTACCATTATCAAGACCAGCTATTATAGGAGCATTGTCGCTTGTTATGATGGAAACTATTAGTGAGTATGGTTTGGTAAAGTATTTTGGTGTTGATACACTAAGCACTGCTATTTTTACAGCTTGGTTTGGACTCAATGATCCAAATAGTGCTGCATATATTTCTGGCATTGCAATGGCAATGGTCTTTACTATTTTAATAGTAGAAAGATTTAATAGGGGGGGCGCACGATATAAAGTAGAATCTATATCCACTCCTATTAAAAAAATCAAAACTACACTTCTAGGACAAGTTACAATTATTACTTTTTTATCAGTTCCTTTTATTTTTGGTTTTTTAATACCTATTGTTTGGATTGTTAAATATTCTTTTGTTCATTATGCATTTGTATTAGATGCAGAATATGTTCAAACTATTTTCAATAGTTTTTTGGCCGCTTCTGTGTCTGCAACTATGATAGTAATGATTGCTATTATTTTAGGATATAGTGCTAGAGTATTTGATAATAAATATATGAAATACCTTTTAAAAGTTGCTACACTTGGATATTCTATACCAGGTGCCGTAATTGCTGTTGGTATTATTATAGTAAGTACTAGTATAGATAAGTATCTTATCGAAACATTTGAACTAGACTATTTATTTTTAGGTGGTACTATCCTCATACTTTGTTTTGGATATACGGTACGATTTTTAGCAGTTGCTTTAAATAGTGTAGAATCATCTTTTGAAAAAGTTGGAATAAATGTCAATAAAGCTTCACGAAGTTTAAATAAATCACTTTTTATAACTTTGATTAAAATAGATTTACCACTAATTAGAAGTGGTGTTATCGCAGCTTTTATTTTGGTATTTATAGATATTTTAAAAGAATTACCGGCAACACTTATTTTAAGACCATTTAATTATGAAACACTTGCCACAAAAACCTATGAACTAGCATCTATAGATATGGTACAAGAGTCCTCTGTGTATGCACTTAGTATTGTGCTTATTTCAATAATACCAATTATCTATATTCTTAAGGATACAAATGAAAAACATACTAACGCTTAGTAATATCTCAAAATCTTTTGATAAGACAGAAGTTTTAACAGATATCACCTTAGATATTCAAAAAGGTAAAATCATATCACTTTTGGGAAAAAGTGGTAGTGGAAAAAGTACTTTACTAAATATCATAGCAGGCTTTGAACAAAGTCAAACAGGTATGTTATGTCTAAATAATAAAATATTATCAGATAAGTCTACATTTGTTGAACCACAAAAAAGAAATATAGGTTTTGTATTTCAAAATTACGCACTTTTCCCTCATATGACAATTTTCGATAATATCACTTTTGGGATAGATAATTTTAAAAAAGCTGAAAAAGAAAGAATTGCAAACAAGCTTTTAAATCTTGTACATTTAAATGGATATGAAAATAGATATCCTCATGAGCTTTCAGGAGGTCAGCAGCAAAGAATTGCACTTATCCGTGCTATGGCATTAAATCCTGAACTAATCCTTTTAGATGAGCCTTTTAGTGGCATAGACAGTATGCTTAAAGCAGAAATTCAAAAAGAGCTTTTAGAAATACTAAAGTCTACACATAAAACAGCTATTATTGTTACTCATGATTCTAGTGAAGCTATGGCTATGAGTGATAAAATAATATATTTAGAAGATGGTAAAATCATGCAGTATGACACACCTCAAAATATATACCGATTTCCAAAAACAAAAAGTATAGCAAAAATTTTTGGAGTTGCTAATTTTATCATAAAAGATGGTATTGAATATTGTGTGAGAGTTGAAAACTGTAAGATTGGAAATACTGGAGAATACAAAGTATGCATCTTAAATCAAAGCTTTCAAGGTGATAGGTATATTGTAGATATTAGATTTGAAGAAAATACATTTACTGTTTACTCATCAGTGTATTTAGAAGATGATTCTTTATTTTTATCTATTGCTTGGGATAATGTTGTTCAAGTAGGGTAGCATTTCTCAAGCACTCTTTAAATTATAGTCTGTAAATAAACTATCAAATGGAATCTTTAATTTTTCATGTAGGTTTCGTATCATTTCCAGTGTAAGTTTTCTTTTTTTATTGAGTATCTCTGATACTCTAGATCCACTACCTATGATAGGTATCAAATCTTTTTGTTTTAAGTTCTCTTGTTCCATTCTAAATTTTATTGCTTCAATTGGATCTGGTGTATTTACTTTATAGTGTATTTCTTCATATACCTCTACTAATGTTGTTAAAATATCCAATTCATCAAACTTCTTTGAGTTTGGTTTAGCATCCATGAGTATATCTATTTTTCTTAGTGTATTTTCATAATCTAATTCTGTTTTAATTGGTTTTATATTCATTTTTATATCTCCATTGCATTAATGCAATCATATTGTTTGTGAGTACCAATAAATTTAATAAAAATTATCTTTGCAAAATAATTTATTTTTACAATCAATCTATACTTATTACCATGTATATTAAATACAATTCTATTGTTGCCAACTATACTTGCACTAGTGAATTGTTCTTTTACTTCATTTGGATTATTCCAATCAGACTTTAAAACTTCCTGATGCCATGCTTCTAATGAATTTTTGCTATCTTTGTATAAATTTTTTTCATAAAATTCTTTTAAAGTTTTTTTTGAAATAATTCTCATAGTGATAGTATATAAAAGTTCCCATTAAGGGAATATTAAATATAAGATTTAAAAGTTCTGTTAAATTGTAACTATAAAATAGTAATCTTCAATAATTTTTAAAAATAACGCCTGAAATAAAATCATATCATAGTTTAGACATAAAAAGATATACTCTCATATGAATAATAAATCAATCACCTTTAAATATATATTTCAACTTATGTTGTCCAAAAAACCATTGTTAATTTGGGGACAAATTTTTACACTTTTCGCCATTGCAGTTAGTGTTCCTATTCCTTTACTTTTACCTGTTCTAGTGGACGAAGTACTCTTAAATAAACCAGATTTCATAGTGCATAGTATAGATAGTTTTTTTGGTACGGGAAGTGCTTTATACTACATAGCTATTGTTACTGTAGTTGTGATGTCTTTGCGTTTATTTTATTTTATATTGTCTGCTGTTATTACTAAAATATTTACAAGTATTGCGAAGTATGTGACTTTTGAAATAAGAAAAAGACTTTTAGAACATCTCCAAAAAGTATGCATGAATGAGTATGAAACATTGGGTAGTGGGGCGATTACTTCAAATTTGGTTACGGATGTGAATACTTTAGATAATTTTATCATTACAAGTGCTAGTAAGTTTATAGCGTCCGTATTAACTCTTATTGCTATATCTATAGTTATGATACTTATTCATCCTATTTTAGGGATTATGATTTTGGTTATTCAACCTTTGATGATGTTTTTTTCTAAAAGAATCGCTAAACATACGGGAGAACTTAAAAAGAAAGAAAATCAAGCTATTGAAACATTTCAAGAAAACCTAGGAGAAACTTTAGAGTTATTTGGACAAATAAAAGCGAGTAATAAAGAACAATACTTTTTCGATGATTCTATTTCAAAAGCATATAATATACAAAAGACATCAAATGATTATAGTTATAAAAGTGTTGCCTATGAGCGATTTTCTTTTACAATCTTTTTACTGGCATTTGAGGTTTTACGAGCTACTGGTTTACTTATGGTAGCTTATAGTGATCTAAGCATCGGTATGATGTTTGCTATGTTTGGATATATTTGGTTTATAATGACTCCCGTACAAGATATATTGAGTATGCAATATTCCTATGCAAGTGCAAGTAGTTCACTAGAAAGAATAAATAAAATATTGACGCTACATACAGAAGCACAAGGTGATAAAAAATTTAATGATATAAAAGGTATGACTATTTGTGTAAAGAATATAAATTTTTCATACAATAATGATAAAACTATTTTAAATGATATAAGTCTAGATATTCAACCAAAACAACATATTGCTTTGATTGGGGCTAGTGGAAGTGGTAAG
>CAWVZX010000050.1:0-8115 GCA_963934755.1 uncultured Arcobacteraceae bacterium
GGATCGCGAGGTACAAAAACAATTTACTTAAAAAAATATAAAACATTAAAGGCTTCGATAGAAGATTACTATAAAAATATTGGCAGAAGTTGGGCTTATTCAGAATTCAGAAAGCAAAGAACATTAACAAATGATCCTTATGTACTTTCTAATTATTTAAAAAGTTATTCCGAGAAAAAAGAAGTATATACTGAATTATTAAAATCAATGATTAAATATAATAAATTTTACATATATGATATAAAAAGTAATTTGAAATGAAGCTATTAGTATGTGCGCTAGAAGCTTCTTCAAATATTCATTTAAAAGCATTAGCTAAAGAACTTGATCCTTCAATTGAGTTACTTGGTATATTTGACAAAGCATTAGGGAATCCAACATACGATATTACACAATTAGCAGTTATGGGATTTGTCGATATTTTAATGAAATTACCTAAGTTATTAAAAATAAATAATGAGATGGTAAAATTAGCTAAAGATGTAGATAAAATTTTATTAATGGACTCATCTGGATTTAATCTACCATTAGCAAAAAAAATTAAAAAATTATATCCCGAAAAAGAGATAATATATTATATTTTACCACAAGCTTGGGCTTGGAAAAGAAAAAGAATTCCAAAAATTGAAGCATATTGTGATACCTTATGTTCTATCTTACCATTTGAAAAGGATTATTATAATGTAAAAGAGATGATACATTATGTTGGACATCCTTTGTTAGATGAAATTAAACATTTTAAAAAGGATATTACTAATAATAATAAAATAGCTTTTATGCCAGGGAGCAGAAAAGGTGAAATCACTAAACTTTTACCTATATATAAAGAGATCTCAAAACTAATTGATAAAAAATCAATTTTAATTATTCCTCCACATTTTACAAAAAAACATATTGATGAATTGTATGGTGATATTTCAGCATTTACAATTACGAAAAATACTTATCAAACACTAGAAGATGTAGATTTTGCATTTATTTGTAGCGGAACGGCAACACTTGAAGCTTCATTAATAGGAACTCCATTTGTATTGAGCTATATTGCAAAATCGTTTGATTACTTTATAGTAAAAAATCTGCTTAAGGTAAAATATATAGGATTAGCAAATATATTTTTCGAGAAAATGGGTAGAAAACCTATGCATAAAGAACTTATTCAAGATGAAGTTACAGTTGAAAATTTAATGAATGAATATCTAACTATGAATAAAGATAATTTTCTAGTAAACTCAAATCTATTACGAAAATACTTAGATCATGGAAGTTCAAAAAATGTTGCAAATATTATTAATCGAAAATTAAGTAAAAATTAATTATAATCCGATTCCATTTTCTATAGCCAAAAGAAGTTTTTATAAAATTTTTAAATAGATTTTATAAAGAGTTGGTCAGAAATTATATTCCTACCTGTGATAGAAATTTGGAAAAAACACTAAAAGGACACTTTTATGAAAGTAAGAGCATCAGTTAAAAAAATGTGTGACAAATGTAAAATTGTCAATAGAAAAGGTGTTACTAGAGTAATCTGTGATATCAAAAAACACAAACAAAGACAAGGATAGACCATGGCAAGAATTGCTGGTACAGACCTACCAAACAAAAAAAGAATGGAGTATGCTTTAACTTATATCTTCGGTATTGGCTTACATACATCAAGATTAATCTTAGATGCTACAAGTATCTCTTTTGATAAAAGAGCTCATGAACTTACAGAAGATGATATTGCTGCTATAAGAAATGAAATCCAAGCTAAATATATGGTTGAGGGTGATTTAAGAAAAAAAGTTGCTATGGATATTAAAGATTTGATGTCTTTAGGATCTTATAGAGGTTTAAGACACAGAAAAGGTTTACCATGTAGAGGGCAAAAGACTAAAACTAATGCTCGCACAAGAAAAGGTAAAAAGAAAACTGTTGGCGCAGCAGCTAAATAAGGATAATTGATGGCGAAAAGAAAAGTAACTAGAAAAAAAGTTGTTAAAAAAAATATTGCTGACGGTATTGTTCATATTGCAGCTACATTTAATAATACAATGGTAACAGTAACTGATAATGCTGGAAATGCTATTGCATGGTCAAGTGCTGGTAATCTAGGTTTTAGAGGAAGTAAAAAATCAACACCTTTTGCAGCTACAGCAGCAGTTGAAGATGCTTTACAAAAAGCTATGGAACATGGTATCAAAAATGTTGGTATTAAAGTTCAAGGACCAGGTTCTGGTAGAGATACTGCAGTAAAAGCAATTGGTGCACTTGAAGGTATCAATGTAAGATGGTTTAAAGATGTTACACCATTACCACATAATGGTTGTAGACCACCAAAACGTAGAAGAGTATAAGGATAAGGCATGGCAAGATATAGAGGACCAGTTGAAAAACTAGAAAGACGACTTAATGCTGACCTTGGACTTAAAGGTGAAAGAAGACTAAACGGTAAATCCGCTTTAGAAAAAAGACCTTTCGCTCCTGGTCAGCACGGACAAAGAAGAACTAAACTTTCAGAATATGGTTTACAACTTCAAGAAAAACAAAAAGCAAAAATCATTTATGGTGTATCTGAAAAACAATTCAGAAAATATTTTAAAGAGGCTGCAAGAGTAGATGGTAATACAGGTGCTAACTTGATTACTTTAATTGAGCAAAGACTTGATAATGTTGTTTATAGAATGGGATTTGCAACGACAAGAGCAAGTGCTAGACAATTCGTAACTCATGGACATATTTTAGTAGATGGAAAAAAAATCGATATCCCATCTTGCGTAGTTAAAGTAGGTCAAAAAATAGAAATAAAAGAAAAATCTAAAACAAATCCGCAAATTGTAAGAGCATTAGAGCTTACAAATCAAACTGGAATGGTTGAATGGATTGAAGTTGATAAAGATAAAATATTTGGAATATTCTCTAGAGTACCAACAAGAGAAGAAATTGTTATACCAGTTGAAGAAAGACTAATTGTCGAATTATATTCTAAATAATAAGCAACAAAGGAAAAATTAATGAAAAAATTTGTAGATGCTCCATTTTTACCAACAGAAGTAGAAATTGAACAAATTACTGAAGACTGTGCTAAAATAAGTGCTTTTCCTTTTGAAAGTGGATATGCTATAACTTTAGCACATCCATTAAGAAGACTTTTAATGAGTAGCTCAGTAGGTTACGCTCCTATTGCTGTTAAAATTGAAGGTGCAAAACATGAATTTGACTCAATTAGAGGGATGCTTGAAGATATTGCTATTTTTATCATAAATCTTAAGGAATTAAGATTTAAAATAAAAGGTGAAGAAGAACAACTGGAGATAGAATATTCTTTTAGTAATGCTCAAGAAATAAAAGCTTCTGCTTTAGAGAACGATGATGTAGAAATTATAAATGGAAACCACCATTTAGCTACAATTAATAGTGATTGTACATTTAATTTTTCTATTATTGTTCAAAGAGGTATAGGTTATGTAGCTAGTGAGGATTTAAGAGATTTAATCCCTTCTGATTACATCCCAGTAGATGCTTTTTTCACACCAGTAAAAAACGTAACTTATGATATCGAAAAAATATTAGTAGAAGATAATCCAAATTATGAAAAAGCTGTTTTTACAGTTGAAACTGATGGACAGATTTCTCCTATTGAGGCATTTAAAGAAGCTATAACGACTATGTACTCTCAAATGTCTGTATTTAATAAAGTATTTGATTTGTCTGAAGTTAAAATGGTTGAAGCTACAGGTAGTGACAGTTCGACAGATTTTAAAGACTTAATTGTTAAAATTGAAGATTTAAATCTAAGTGCAAGAAGTTTTAATTCGCTTGATAGAGCTGGAATAAAATTTGTTGGTGATTTAGCACTTATGAGTGAAGTTGAAGTTAAAAGTATTAAGAATCTAGGAAAAAAATCTTTAGAAGAAATTTCTGATAAATTTGCTGAAATTGGTTATCCAATTGATACTATTTTAGATGAAGATACTGCATCAACTTTAAGAAAAAAGTTAGAGCAACTTAAAGCTTAATAAAAAAAAAGGATGAATAATGAGACATAAGCATGGATATAGAAAGCTTAGCAGAACATCTTCTCACAGAAAAGCATTATTAGCAAATCTTGCTATATGTATGATAGAAAGAGAAAAGATTGAAACTACTGTGCCAAAAGCTAAAGAATTAAAAAGATATATGGAAAAATTAATAACAAAAGCTGCATCTAGTGATTTAAACTCACATAGATCAGTTTTTGCTTTATTACAAAGTAAAACTGCTACAAATAAACTTGTAACTGAAATTTCCCCTAAATATTCAGAGAGAAATGGTGGATACACATCTATTGTTAGAACTAGAATAAGAAGAGGCGATGCTACGCAAATGGCTTATATCTCATTTGTTTAGAATATAGTTTACTATATAAAAAGGCTAGTAGGTTTTCCTACTAGCCTTTTATAGTATTAGGTAAAATTTAATCATCAATATATTAATAATAAGATAAAATAAACTTATGTCTACAAATATTAATAAAACTCAACAATTTACACATTTACATCTTCACACAGAATATTCAATGCTTGATGGTGCCAATAAGATTAAGGTACTTGCAAAAAAGATTAAAGAATTAGGTATGACAAGTGTTGCTATGACTGATCATGGTAATATGTTTGGAACAATCGATTTTTATAATACTATGCTAAAAGAGGGTATTAAACCTATTATAGGAATGGAAGCTTACATCCATAATCAAGAAGATATAAGCGATAAGACTACTAAGCAAAGATTTCATGTATGTTTATATGCTAAAAATAATACTGGATATAAAAATCTTATGTATCTTAGTTCACAAGCTTATATGCATGGTTTTTATTACTATCCAAGAATTAACAAAAAAGTTTTAAGAGAAAATTCTGAAGGTTTAGTATGTACAACTGCTTGTTTACAAGGGGAGATTAATTGGCATTTAAATTTATCAAATGAACGAAATGTTAAAAATGGTGCAAAGGGATATGAAGAAGCAAAAAGAATTGCCTTAGATTATCATGATATTTTTGGTGATGATTTTTATCTTGAGATTATGAGGCATGGAATACCAGATCAGCATTATATTGATAAACAAATTATTCAAATATCAATTGAAACTGGTATAAAAATAGTAGCTACAAATGACACGCACTATACAAATCCTAAAGATGCAGAAGCGCATGAAGCTTTTATGTGTATAGCAATGAATAAACTTTATGATGATCCAAATCGTATGCGACATAGTGTTCATGAATTTTATGTAAAATCACCAGAAGAAATGACAAAGTTATTTCTTGATATACCAGAAGCAATTCAAAATACACAGGAAATAGCAGATAAATGTAATTTGGAGATAAAACTAGGTGATCCAACTCCGCCTAATTTTAAATTTACGAGAGAAAAATCAAAAGTTAACAATTTAGTTTTGCCTCATCCTGAAGTAGAATACAGTTTAGAAAATGATAAAATTCTTTTTATTGATGAGTGTAGAAGAGGACTAATTGAGCGTTTAAAAATTGTTGATAGTTCTCGTCATGAAGAATACAAAGACAGATTACAAGTTGAAATAGATATCATTAATAATATGAAATTCCCAGGTTATATGCTTATAGTATGGGATTTTGTTGCATATGGTAAATCTATTGGAGTTCCTGTAGGTCCTGGCAGAGGTTCTGCTGCTGGTAGCTTAGTTGCATTTTCATTATATATTACGGATATTGATCCTATTCCTTATGGCTTACTTTTTGAGAGATTTTTAAATCCAGAAAGAGTATCTATGCCTGATATAGATATGGACTTTTGTCAAGCAAGACGACAAGAAGTTATAGATTATGTTGTTGATAAATATGGCAGAGAGAATGTTGCTCAAATTATTACCTTTGGTAAACTTTTAGCAAAGGGTGTTATTCGAGATGTTGCTAGAGTATTGGATATGCCTTATTCTCATGCTGATGCTATGGCAAAACTTATACCTGATGAGCTTGGAATAAATCTTGCTGATTCATGGGAAAAAGAACCGAAAATAAAAGAGCTTTGTGCAATCGATCCAAAAGCTGCAAGAGTTTGGGAGTATGCTATTGCACTAGAGGGATTGAACCGTAATGCTGGAACACATGCTGCTGGTGTTGTTATTTCCAATGAAGCTTTATGGAAAAAAACACCTCTTTTTAAACCATCTGGTTTAGATACACTTGCTACACAATATAATGGCAAATATGTTGAGGATGTTGATTTAATCAAGTTTGACTTTTTAGGATTAAAAACATTAACAGTAATTGAAGGTGCGTTACAGCTCATCAAAAAAAGACATAATAAAAAAATAGACTTCACTTTAGAAGATGTAAATAATTCTGATGTATATGATTTAATTTGTACTGGAAATACAATTGGATTATTCCAAATAGAATCTTCAGGTATGCAAGATTTGTGTAAACGACTAAAACCATCAAATTTTGAAGACATTATTGCTGTATTGGCACTTTATAGACCAGGACCAATGGAGTCTGGTATGCTTGATGATTTTATAGATAGAAAACATGGTCGAGCTGAAATTAATTATTTTTATGATGAATTTGATGAACCTTTGCGTCCTATACTTGAACCCACATATGGTGTAATCGTTTATCAAGAGCAAGTTATGCAGATTGTTCAAGTTATTGGTGGATTTAGCCTAGGTGGTGCTGATTTAGTCCGTCGCGCTATGGGTAAAAAAATTAAAGAAGAAATGGATAGACTTAAAGGTGAATTTGCAGATGGTGGAGTAAAAAAAGGTTATATAAAATCACATTGTGAAGAACTTTTTGATTTAATTGTAAAGTTTGCAGGTTATGGTTTTAATAAATCTCACAGTGCAGCTTACGCAATGGTTACATTTTATACTAGTTATTTGAAAAATTATTTTCCTACTGAATTCATGGCATCTTTACTAACACTTGAAAAAGATAATACAGATAAAGTTGTAAAATATGTAGATGAAGTAAAACGAATGGGATTTGATCTAGTTCCCCCAGATATTAATAAATCACATTTAGTTTTTAGTGCAAATGTTATTGATAATCAAGAAGTTGTTATGTTTGGAATGGGTGCCTTAAAAGGTGCAGGTGATATTGCTATTAACTCTATTCTTTTGGCAAGAAAAGATGGTATATTTAAAGATTTAAGTGATTTTGTATCTAGAATTGATAGTTCAAAAGTAAATAAAAGAGTTATTGAGAGTTTAATTAGATCTGGAGCATTTGATTGTTTTGGGTATACTCGAAAGTCATTACTACTACAGATTGAGAATATCGTTGAAAGTGCAGGAAAAGTAGCACAAGCTAAAAAACAAGCAGTAGGTTCATTGTTCGGTGATGATGATGAAATGACTACTATAGAGGTCATAATTAATGATGTTCCAGAATATGAAGATAAAGAAATTCTTGAGTTTGAAAAAGCATCACTAGGTTTTTATGTTTCTGGACATCCTTTGGATGAATACAGAGAAGTATTAGATACAATTAAATATACATTAAGTAGCGAAGTCGATACATTGCAAGATGGTAGCGAAGCTTTACTTGTTGGAAAAATTGAAACAATCGTAGAAAAGATTTCCAAAAAAGGTAATAAATTTGGAATTGCAACTATCATGGATTTGCATGGAAATATTGAACTTATATTATTTGAGGATAGAATTAAGGAGTTACGAGAAGATTTTGATTTAACTAAACCAATTGCTTTGAAAGTCAAAATTAAAATTGATGATTTCGGTGTGAAATTTAGTTTATTAAAAATAGAATCTTTAAAAGACGCTAAAACTGAAAAACTAAAAAAAGGCAAAAAAGTAGAAAAAATACTGGAACCTTTAAATGTGTCCATTGAGTTTGCAGAAAATGATCAAATTATTTACAAGCTTTTTGATATTATTTCACAAAATCAAGGTAAGCGAGAAGTAACTTTAACTATCAAATCAAAATTAGGTGATGTAGAATTAGATAGTGGATATTATGTTAATAATAATGTTGTAGGATTATTAAAAGAGTTAAGTGGTGTTTATATAATATAAATTATAATTTCGCTAAAATCAAAATAGTATGACTAAAAGTGAGTAATAATTGAATATAACAACAAAAATAGTAAAATTTGATAAGC
>CAWVZX010000051.1:0-8082 GCA_963934755.1 uncultured Arcobacteraceae bacterium
GTAAGAAATTAACCCAAGACCCAGATGTACTTGATACTTGGTTTTCTTCTGCACTTTGGGCTATGTCTCCATTGGGTTGGGGAAATAATGGTGAACTAGAAGACTTGTATACCAAAACAGATATGAAAGACTTTTATCCAAATTCACTTCTTATAACTGGCTTTGACATCATGTTCTTTTGGGTTGCTCGTATGATGATGATGAGTGAACACTTCACTAAAAAGTTACCATTTAAAGATATCTATATGCATGCTCTCGTTCGTGATGAAACAGGTGCTAAAATGTCAAAATCAAAAGGTAATGTTATCGATCCTTTAGATATGGTTGAAGAGCATTCTGCTGATATCATTCGATTTACACTAGCATATTTAGCCGTTCAAGGTAGAGATATCAAACTGGGTGCGAAGAACTTAGAACAGTTTAGAAACTTTACAAACAAACTTTATAATGCAACAAACTTTTTACAGTTAAATATAGAAACATTTCCTGATTTAAAAGATATTGAGATTAAAACACCACTTGGACTTTATATGCAATCAAGACTAAGTATTGCTGTTGAAAATATTAGAACAACTCTAGATGATTATAAATTTAATGAAGCTGCATCTGAACTCTATAAGTTTGTATGGAATGAGTTTTGTGCTTGGGGAATTGAGTACTCAAAAGCAGATATGAATAGTATCTGTGAGCTTGGAAGTATTTTCAAGGAAACTCTAAAAATGATATCTCCATTTATGCCATTTATAGCTGACCATTTATATCATAAACTAAGTGGAACTAGACTTGAAGATGGTGAGTCTTTAATGATTCAAAACTTCCCTAAACACATCAAAAGAGATATAAAAGCTGAAAATATGTTTGCCATTATCGAAGAGGCTATCACAACTATTAGACGAGCTAAAGTAGTCCTAGATATGGGAAATAGTAAAATTGCTAAAGCTTATATCAAACTAGATAAGATAATTGATAGAGATATAGCTAAACCATTTATAGAAAAACTCAGCAAGTGTGAATCTATAGAATTTGTAAATACAAAAGTCGAGAATTCTATTACTGATGTATCTGATAATCTTGAAGTATATTTACCAAGAGGTGAAATCGATATGACTCCAATTATTTCAAAGCTTACAAGACAAAAAGAAAAGCTAGAAAAAGAGATACTAAAACTAAATAGTATGCTTTCAAATGAAAGATTTGTAGCAAATGCACCTGTAAGTGTTATAGAAGAAAATACACAAGCTTTAGAAGATGCTACAAATAAAATTACCAAAGTAGAAGCAGAATTGAATACTTTAATATAAATTTAAAAAGCTAAAATTTAATTATTTTAGCTTTTTAATAAATACTACTTTTAAATAATCACCCTCTTTAAATTCATTACAAACTGTGAAATCTTTAGGAAGTGAAAATGTCTCTAAAATTTCGAATCGACCATTTAGTTCTTTAAAAGCTTCCTCTATAAACTGTCTAAATTTCATCATACCAAAGTTCGCACAGTTTGTAGAAGCGATAATCATTCCATTTTTATTTGTAATAGTAATAGCCTCTATTAAAAGTTTAACATAGTCCTTGCTAACACTAAATGCCATCTTTTTTGATCTTGCGAAACTTGGAGGATCGAGAACTACCATATCAAATTTATACTGTTTTTTGACTGCATATTTAAAATAATTGAAAACATCATCTACTATTATTTCTTGTTTCTTAGGGTCTATATCATTTATACAAAACTGTTCATTTGTTTTAGCTAAGCTTCTTTTTGCTAAGTCCACACTTGTAGTCTTAAGGGCACCTCCAAGTGCTGCAAATACAGAAAATGCACCCGTATAAGAAAATGTATTTAATATCGTCTTTCCAGAAGAGTATTTATCCCGTATAGCTTTTCTAATCTCTCTTTGGTCTAGAAACAGTCCAGTCATGGCTCCATCATCTAAATATATAACAAAATTAACATTGTTTTCTTTTATGATTAATGGTGCTGGGGCTTCCTCCCCACAAATGAAATCACTCTCATCTTCTAAATAATGACCTTTTATATCAAATCTTCTTTTCTGATATATCCCTTTATATTCTACACTTTTTTGCAATGCCTCAACAATCATATCTTTAAAAGTATACATACCCACACTATACCAAGTAAGCATATAATACCCATCAAAATAATCTATAGTAAGTCCACCTAGCCCATCACCTTCACCATTTAAAACTCTAAATGCTGTTGTGATATTATTATGTGCGTCTTCATAAAAATCTTCACGATTTTTAACTGCTTCTTTTATTTTTTTTGCAAAAAAAGCTATGTCTATAGCTTCATTTTTATCATAAGTCAGTACCCAGCCATAGCCTTTGTTTTGAATACCCAAATACCCTCTTCCTATAAACTTATTGTTTGTAGTGATAAGATTTAGAATCGTACCCTCTTCTTTTAGCTCATCGATATCTTCAAAAATCTCTCGTTCTATTAAGGGATATTTATCTTGATACTCTTGAATAAATTTTGATTTTATTTTTACATTTATTATCTTATTCACTTTTACCCACTAATGTATAATCTAATCATTTTATTCAGAAGGCTTTATTTTATGTACGATACCTAGATTTTTCCCATCTAATTTTTCTACTTTTATTTCAAAAGAGGTTGGTGCTTCTAGACCAATTATAACCATAGGTACGGATAATACATCTCTTAATGGATTAAGATATGTTAAGAATTTTTCATATTCTCCCACTGAACTATCAAAGCCACCTTTATCTTTTAGTTCTTTTGTTGCACAAATAATAACACCTATTTGGGTATTAATCTCTTTTTGAACATGATTTAGTTCACCAGCTAATACTGGTTTTATTAAATTCCATGCTATTGCTTCACCATGATTAAAAGCTACTTCTACAGAGATACTATCTTTAGCAAAATCCAATCGCCATCTATTTCCAGTATATTTATCATCTTGAAAAATATAACTTTCTTCGTTCCATCTTAAAGTAACTAATTTAGCCTTTAATATATTATTAATTGACTCTGAAATACTTTTTGCTTTTCTTGGATTATTTTGATGATGTTCTATAATTTCATCATCTGTAATACTCTCAATTGCACTTAATAATTCATTCCATACTATTTGATAATCTGGTTCATTCTTTAATATTATTTCACCATGACGAAATGAATGTATTTTATAGTTCATATTTATTCCTGTTTAATCTATTTCTTCTAAAATTGTATTTCCTAATCTCTCAACTATTCCTACAACTAAAGCATTGCCCATCAAAAATGCTCTTTTTGTGTCCGTAACACCTTGAGTATGATTTATAGGGAACATATTAAGTTGTTCTAGTTCAATTGGCGTTAGTCTTCTGTGTTTACCATTAACAAAAATTACATGTTTAAATCGTGATGCACTTGCTCCACCTTCACCAGTTATTATAGTTCTTGATGGTTTACTTAGACAGTCAGGAAATCCCATACTCCCTTCTGAGTATGTATATTTATGACCAGTAGTTTTATTGACTCGCTCTATTGATTTTGAACCTTTTTGATATTTCCATTTTTTCAATTCTTCATTATTAATATAAAATTCACTTGGTACAGTATTTTCATCTTGTAAAAAGTCTCCTAAAACAGAATTTTTTCCTTGATAATCTACTTCAATTCTCGATGTATAATAGAAACCATCAATCATATATCCAGTTTCTAAAAAAGCATTACTTTTTGGGGTTTCTGTATTGAAGTTATTTGTAATATCTACTAAGTCTTTACTTAATTTTTTTGAAATAATATTTTTTTCATCAATCTCTTTGATGGGAAAAGTTTTAGCAAATATTCCGTTAGCATTAAGATTATCAGAGATAGAATTATTTTTTAAAGTATCATAAAAAACTGTATCTTTTTTTGAAGCAAAAATGAAAACTCGTCTTCTTCTTTGTGGCATACCATACTCACTTGCATTTATTACTCTCCATTCAACTGCATAGCCCAATGTATTTAAAGATGATAATATAATGGCAAAATCTCTACCTCTTTGATTAGCAGGCGATTTTAATAGTCTATCAACATTTTCTAATAATAAATATTTAGGAGCTTTATCTTTCTTTTCTTGAACTATTCTATAAATTTCCCACCAGAGAACACCTTTTTTACCGTTAATACCATGTGAGTTTTTCAATGTACTTGCTACTGAATAATCTTGACAAGGAAATCCACCAACAAGCATATCATGATCTGGTATATCAGTAACTTTTACTGTTGAAATATCTTCCTTGGTGTGATTACATTCTCCAAATTGTTTTTCGTATATTTGTGAAGCATGTTGTATTTTAGTTGAAGGCTCCCATTGGTTGCTCCAAATTATATTAAATTTTTTATTATGATTTTTATTACTTTCTAAACCTATGCGAAATCCACCAACTCCAGCGAATAATTCAATTGTTTTAATAAAGTGATCTTGTGTCGTTTGCATATTCATATTTTTCTGTTCTTCTACTTTTTTATATAAACTAAATAAATTTGGTGTTTTCATGGTACTTCCTAATAATATAAGAAACTATATCATTAAAAATAAATTTATTTAAAAAGTATGTCAATTTGCAATACTTTTTATTGATTATTAATTGTATCTAATTTATTCTATGATTTCATTTATAAACCCATCAATCAACAAATATATCCTATTAAAGTTTTATGAGTTTTTGATATACTCTTCATATGAAAAATAAAATAATACAACAACTAAAAGATAAAAACTTGTTAAGAATCATAGATGAACCTTTAGATATATATCTTGAGATTCCACATATTGCTTATATTGAAGTAAAAAAAGACGACGGTAAGGCTCTGCTTTTTACAAATCCTATAGATAAAAAAAACAACAAAACATTTGATACACCAGTTCTGATGAATGTATTTTGTAATGCTGAAGCAGTTGAACTTTTCATAGGCGATGGTGATACGATAGCAAAAGAGATTCAAGGCTTACTAAAAATGAAACCACCTGCAGGTTTTATGAATAAACTAGCTATGTTTGGACAATTATTTAACCTAAAATCAGTTTTTCCAAAAAGACTAAAAGGAAAAGGTGAGTGTCAAGAAATCATCAAAATAGGAACAGATGCGAAACTTAGTGATTTACCAGTTCTTACTACATGGGAGAAAGATGCTGGACCATTCATTACTATGGGTCAAGTATATACTACAAGTTTAGATGGAACTATGCACAATGTAGGAATGTATAGACTTCAAGTATACGATGATTTAACTTTAGGAATGCACTGGCAAATACATAAAGATAGCAATCATTTCTTCCATGAGTACAAAAAAGCTGGTAAAAAAATGCCAGTTTCTATAGGTATAGGTGGGGATCCTATGTATATATGGTGTGGACAAGCTCCACTTCCCATAGGTTTATTTGAGCTTATGTTATATGGTTTTGTTAAAAAGAAAAATGCGCAGCTTGTAAAATCCATCACAAATGATATTTATGTACCTCGTGATGTGGATTTTGTTATAGAAGGCTTTGTTGATACAGAAAATACTCGTATCGAAGGTCCGTTTGGAGATCATACTGGATATTATACCCTAGAAGAAGAATATCCTTTTTTAGAAGTAACTGCAATTACAAGTAAGATAAATCCAATTTTCGCAGCAACCGTAGTAGGCAAGCCTCTTTTAGAAGACAAATATATGGGTCATGCAACTGAGAGAATCTTTTTGCCACTTTTACAAACCACAGCTCCTGATTTGCTAGATTATTATATGCCTGAAAATGGAGTTTACCATAACCTTATTTTAGGAAAAATAAAAACAGCCTATCCAGGACATGCAGAACAAATCATGCATGCATTTTGGGGTGTAGGACAAATGAGTTTTGTAAAACATGCTATTTTTGTAGATCAAGATGCTCCAGAATTACCAAGTATGGAAGTGATACCTTATATATTAAATAGATTTACAAGTGAAAATATGCTTATAAGCAGAGGTGTAATTGATGCTCTTGACCATAGCTCACCAAAGTTTGCAGTTGGTGGTAAACTAGGAGTTGATTGTACAGGAGATGAAGTAGATGAGTCTGGTATAGAAGTTTTAGAAGATACCGTACTTTTGGAAAAAATGCAAAATATTTCTAAAGATATAAAAGGTTTAAAACAATACTACAAAGATACAAAAAGTCCTATCGTAGTTGTAACAGTAGAAAAAAATAGAAGTCAAAAACATCTTATAGAAGAAGTTAAAACATTATTTAATCATATTAAAATACTAGTAATCATAGATGAAAAAAACAATGACCTAGAAAATGCCTATATGCTAGTATGGAGAGTTGTAAATAATATAGATAGCAATAGAGATTTATACATAGATGGACAAACGGTTAGCATAGATGCTACAAACAAAAATACTCATGACAATTTCCAAAGAAGATGGCCAGATGATGTAGTCTGTACAAAGTCTGTACTAGATGATTTACAAAAAAGAAAAATAATAGATATAGATGATGATTTTATAAATAAATGGGGACTAATCTAACTTTACTATTGTATTTTTATCGAAAATCAGGTAACTTGTATTCACTGAAAATAAAAAGGAAAAAACATGACAGAATCACTCATTATAACTGGAGCAATATTTATATTTGCAATCATAATCATTTCAAAAGGTATAAAAATTGTGTCCCAAGCAGACATAGTTGTAATAGAAAGACTAGGTAAATATAATAGAGTATTAGCAGGAGGACTTAATTTTCTAATTCCTATTGTTGATAGGATAGCTGCACAGTTAACTACAAAAGAACAAATGATTGATATACCTAGTCAATCAGTTATTACTAAAGATAATGTAAATATTACTATAGATGGAATTGTTTTTTGTGCAGTTGTAGATGCAAAAGAAGCAACATATAATGTAGTAAGTTTTAAAAAAGCAATATCAAATCTAGCTATGACTACATTAAGAAGTGAAATAGGTTCTTTAGCACTAGATGATACTTTATCAAATAGAGAAACACTAAACTCAAAATTACAAGTTGCATTAGGTGATGCTGCTACAAACTGGGGTGTTAAAATAACGAGAGTAGAAATAAGTGATATTTCCGTTCCCAAAGAAATAGAAATAGCTATGAATATGCAAATGGAAGCAGAAAGACAAAAAAGAGCTACAGAAACAAATGCAGAAGCAAATAAAGTGGCTCAGATTAAAGCAGCAGAAGGATTTAAACAAGAGCAAGTTCTTAAAGCAGAAGCAATAGAAAGAATGGCAGATGCCACAAAATATGAACAAGAGAAAATAGCAGAAGGGCAACATAATGCTATGAATACTATCAATGAAGCTATGTCTAAAAATGAAAAAGCAGCTGACTTCTTATTGGCTAAAGATAGAATTGCGGCTTTTGATAAACTATCAAGTAGTTCATCTACAAATAAAATGATATTACCATATAATGTTACTCAAACAATAGGAGCAATGGATGTAATGGGAGATACATTGTTTAAAGGAGGAATGGGTGGAACTGCAACTTCTTAAGGTATTTTCTCCCACAACTTTAATAGCAATAGGAGTACTTCTTATTGCTATAGAAGTTTTTGTGTTTTCATTTACTATTTTTTGGTTTGGTATTGCGGCTATTATAGTTGGATTACTTTCAACTATAATAGTCTATGACGATGGAGTATGGCAAATAGCTAGCATTTCAATCTTAGCACTAGTACTTTTAGTTTTTCTAAGAACAAAAGCAATGAAAGTTTTCATGAAGTCAAAAGATAAAGAAATAAATGATAACTTTCTCAATACATCAGGTGAAGGAATTATCAAAGACTCTAAAGTATATTTTAAAGCTACTTATTGGAATATAGAGTCCGATTTAGATACTACTAGCTTTTCTGAAAATGATAAGGTTACTGTTATCTCCACAAGTAAAGGCAAGGCAAAAATAAAGAAGATTGAAAATAATTAAACAAGAGTGTAAACCCTCCAGTTTCTTCTTAATCACTTCTCATATTTTGCCATAACCTCCTTTAATAGCTGTAAAAGCTATTTAAACTATACTACCCCATGAAAAACAAACAACTTTTTGTAAAGTTTAATTCTCAAAATAG
>CAWVZX010000052.1:0-8047 GCA_963934755.1 uncultured Arcobacteraceae bacterium
TTTAACTATAAAGATATTAAATATAAAATTTATTCGAAACTAAGCTTATAATTGATTTATACTAATTTTAGCTTATTTTTTGTATACTTCAAAAATTTTCATAAAGGGCGACATCTAGATTCGACCCTTTAGCATAAAACAAAAAGGAAAGCTAATGAGAAAAGATATTCATCCAAAAATTAATCGTGTAGTATTTATTGATGCTGGGACAAAAAAAGAATTTGTAACTACTTCTTCAATAACTTCAGATGTAATAAAAGAAATTGATGGAGTGGAACACTATGTAATTAAAGTAGACATCTCTTCAGATTCTCACCCATTCTTTACAGGTGAGCAAAAAATTGTTGATGCAGCTGGAAGAATTGAAAAATTCAAAGCTAGATACTCAATGAAATAATGCTTGCATTTGTTCCCACTCCTATTGGAAACTTAGGAGACATATCTTTTAGAACTATTGAAGTTTTAAAAGATGGCGAACTAATTTTATGTGAAGACACAAGAGTTAGCAAAAAACTTGTTTCCCTATTATCTGCTAGACTTGAGATTATATTTCCAAATTATGAATATATTAGCGTACACTCCCACAACGAAAAAGATTTTTTAACCAAAGAAAACAAATTATTATTTGAAACTAAGAAATGCATATATATGAGTGATGCAGGTATGCCATGTGTTAGTGATCCTGGAAGTTTACTTGTTGATTTTTGTTTAGAAAATGAAATAGAATTTGATGTTTTACCTGGAGCAAATGCAATATTAACGGCATACGCAAGTAGTGGTTTTTTAAATACTTCGTTTACTTTTTTTGGTTTTTTACCACATAAAGGAACAAATAGATCCGATATGTTAGATAAAGTAATGAATAGTGAAAACCTTCCTATTTTATATGAATCACCACATAGACTAATGAAACTTATCGAAGAGATTAATGAAATCGACTCCAATAGAGAGATTTTTGTCACTAAAGAACTTACTAAAAAGTATCAAAAAAGATATAAAGGTAAAGTGTCTAATATTTTAAAAGACTTAAAAGAGAGTGTAATTAGAGGTGAATGGGTAGTAATTATTAAAAACATTGACACTGCAATTCGAGGTATTATAACTGAAAATGATCTATTAGAACTCAAGATACCACCAAAACAAAAAGCAAAAATCTTATCAAAATTAACAGGTAATAATGTCAAAGACATATATAATAACCTAATCAGTTAAGGAGATAAAATGCTAAAAAAATATACCCCACCTTATATAACCATTTTACTTATTATAAGCTTAGTAAATATAATAAGTAGTGTATATTTTGTAACTTTTTTAATAGCAGGTGTTGTATTCAAAATATTTTCTCTGTCTCTGGATAAAGGATATAATTATTTATTGATTTTATGCATTATTACATTTCTTATTATTGAAAATACACAAGGTTTAAGATTGTTTTCACTTACCCTTATATCCTTAAGTGTTTATTATTTAATAATACCTCATATTAAACATTTCGTCTTTTCTGAGACAGTAGCTAGTTTTATTTATATTTTCTTTTTTTATCTTATATTATATAGTATTGTTGCTTCGGATACAAATATTGCGATGTCATTATTAATTAATTTTATTATAGATATTTTAATCGTAGGATTAATTTTATGAGATTAAAGATTGTTATTGTATTTATTTTATTTACAGTACTTTTATTATTAAGCAGAGTATATTATTTAAGTGTTCTTTCTACTGAACATTTTGAAAAACTATCACAAGAGAATTCAAATAAAAAGATATACACAGTAGCCTCAAGAGGTTCTATTCTTGATAGAAATGGTAAATATTTAGCAGTAAACAAAGTTGGCTTTAGTATAAATATTAAACCACATTTACGAGGTAAAAGTCAATTCCGGAATGTTGAAGAAGTTTCTTCTTTAATTATTAAATACTTTCCAGAATTTAAATATGAAAAGTTGATTAAAAAATATAAACAGCTTGACTCTCCATATAAACATGACCTAGTAAAAATAGTTGATTATATACCATATAATCAATTTTTCAAATATTATACAATTTTTAATTCAAATGAAAATATAGAGATAAAGTCATCTACAATAAGAGAATATTTACATAATGATATAGGTGCTCATTTATTAGGATATGTAGGCAAAACATCCAGAAGAGATATATCAAGGGATGATGATAGTAAATACTACGAGAGTACGGGTAGAACTGGAATTGAAAAATACTATGATAAGAAATTACGAGGGAAACTTGGATATCAAGTGGTAAAAGTAAATTCTATTTACGAAACGATAGAAGTGTTAAGCGAAGTTGAATCAGAAAAAAAAGATATTCAACTTACTATTGATATAGACTTGCAAAAATATATTCATGAATTATTTGGTGATCGTGCAGGTGCAGTTATTGTCATGAATGCACATAATGGCGAACTCTTAGCAGCAGGAAGTTTTCCAGAATTTGACAACAATTTATTTGTCAATGGAATTAGTCATGCAAATTGGAATAAGATTCAGAATAATTTCAATCATCCATTTACTAACAAATTAATAAATGGTGTTTATCCTCCTGGATCTGTTATGAAAATGGGGGTTGCATTATCTTTTTTAGAGAATGATATTGCTCCTACTTTTAGTGTATATTGTAATGGCTCTATGCCACTAGGTAATAGAAATTTTAGATGCTGGAATCCAAAAGGGCATAAACATACTTCCTTTGTTAAGGCTATAAGCGAAAGTTGTGATGATTTTTTTTATAAGGCTAGTTTAAAAGTAGGGATTAATAATATTCATAACACATTAGCAAGATTTGGTATAGGTGAAAAAACTGGAATAGATTTACCGAATGAATCAATGGGTATTAATCCAAATAAAGCTTGGAAAAGAGCAGAACGAAATCTTCTTTGGTACATTGGAGAAACTGTTGTTTCTGCCATAGGACAAGGTTTTATAAATGTAACACCAATGCAGATAGCTAGATACACAGGTGTTATGGCAACAAATACATTGCAAATACCTCATTTATTAAAAGATGATAATTTAATACAGAGTGTAGATGCAAATATTAGCAAAAGAAATTTAAGAATAATACAAAATGGAATGTATAGTGCTGCAAATAAGCCTAAGGGTACAGCCGTGAAATATATTAAATCTAAAATAATCGTAGCAGCTAAAACAGGAACTGCACAAGTTGTAGGGATTCCGCAAGAAGAAAAAAAAAGAATGAAAGAACACGAATTAGAATATTTTCAAAGATCGCAAGCTTGGTTAACGGCTTATGCCCCATACAAAAATCCACAATATATTGTTACCATAATGGTCGAACATGGTGGACATGGGGGTAGTGCTGCTGGACCAATGGTAGGTAAAATTTATGACAAGTTAATTGAATTAGGATATATAAGTGAATAATAAAATTTTATTTAAAGATATTTATAATGAAATACAAAAAGCGCATTATATTTTATTAGTAAGTCATAAAAATCCTGATGCAGATACTATCTCATGTGTTTTATCATTAAGTAATTATTTTTATGAAAATAAGATTAAACACAAAGTATTTAATCTATCAAAGAAGATACCTCGTAAATTAAATTTCTTAAAAAGATTTGATAAAATATCTCAAGAGATTCCTAAACTTTATGATTTAATTATTTATTTAGATTGTGCCGATAAATATAGAGTTGGAATTGATTTTGATCTTCATGTTAAATCTATATCTATTGATCACCATCAATCAAACAATCATTTTGCTGATATAAATATTGTAGATGATAGAAAAGGAAGTACGGCTGAATTACTTTACAGCTTTTTTGAAATAAATAATATTGTAATATCGAAGTATACAGCAGAGTGTTTATATGTTGGAATTTATGATGATAGTATCGCTTTTACAATACCTAAGACAAATGAAGAAACTTTTAGAGTTGTGTCCGTATTAATGAAAAGTAAAATTGATATCACATATATAGCTACACAATTATTACAAAGAGAGTCTCTTGCACGATTTAGAGTTATTCCAAAAATAATGAATACCTTGGATCTATACAATGAAGGTAAACTGGCTACAGTGCATTTAAAAGAAAACTGGATAGAAGAAACAGGTGTTGAGCTAAATGAATGTGATGATATTGTTGATATGGTTTTAAAAATAGGTATTGTTAAAATTGTAGCTTATTTTAGGATTATCGATGGCAATGTGAGGGTATCATTACGAAGTAAAGAGAATATAGATGTTGCTGTTATCGCTAATCATTTTAATGGTGGTGGCCATACAAATGCTGCAGGTTTGAGTTTAGATTTATGCAGTATTGAAGAAGCTAAAAAAAAAGTTATAACAATTATTTTAAATTATACTTAGAGTTTAAGGTACTTTAGCATTTTAAGTATCCTTTAGATAAAATACTTAAAATAAAACATCTCAAAGGATTACAAAAAATGAACAATGATTTACTAAGTTCACTTATGCCACTTATGGTATTATTCGCAATATTCTATTTTCTGATTATCAGACCACAGCAAAAACAACAAAAAGCACACAAAGCAATGCTAGCAGCAGTAGCAAAAGGTGATAAAATAGTTACTAATGGTGGACTAATTGTTGAAATTACAAAAGTAGAAGATGATTTTTTAACTGTTAAAAGTATTGATGGCTCTACATTAAGAGTTGCAAGAACATATGTTGCAAGTAAATGGGAAGACGCATAATAATAAAATCTTCAAAAGGATAGAAACTTGCAATTTTTAAATTATAGACTAGTTATATTTATGCTAGTGACAGTATTTGGTATAGTTTTTGCTATACCATCTTTTTTACAAACAAATGATGGTAAAAAAATATCATTAGGTCTTGACTTACAAGGCGGACTTCATATGCTTTTAGGTGTTGAAACACAAAAAGCAGTTGAGGGAAAAATCAAATCACTTGCAGCAACTATTAAATATTATACTGATAATGAAGATATTTTAATTGAAGATTTAACAATTGAAAAAACATACTTAAATTTTATATTATTAGATAGTGATGAAGGTACGAAGCTTGATACTATGTTAGGTGAAATTAAAGGTCTTGCTATAAATAAAGCTACAAACTTTTTTTATACGATCAAACTTACAGAGATTGAAACAGAGATTGTCAAAGATATGGCTGTTGGACAAGCAGTTGAGACTATTCGAAATAGACTTGATCAGTTTGGTCTAGCCGAGCCTTCTGTTACACGACAAGGAAAAGTTGATATTGTTGTCGAACTTCCAGGTATCAAAACACCCCAAGAGGAGCAAAGAGCTCGAGAACTTATTGCGAAACCTGCAAATTTAGAATTGATGGAAGTTGATGAATTAAAATCAGATCAAGTATATAAATTGACTCAACAGCAAGCCAAAGATATGGGTAATATAATTCTTGAAGATACTTCTAATCCAGAAATTAAATATATAGTTAAACAAATTCCTATTTTCACTGGTTCTGAAGTAGTCGATGCAAAAGTATCTTTTGATCAACAAACAAATCAACCAATCATTAATTTTACATTAAGTACTTTTGGTGCAAAAGTTTTTGGTGACTTTACTGCTAAAAGTATAGGGAAAAGACTTGCTGTTGTTTTAGATGGTAAAGTTTTTTCAGCTCCTACTATTAGAGAAAGAATTGGTGGTGGTAGCGGACAAATAAGTGGAAACTTTACTATTGGTGAAGCCGGAAATGTTGCTATTGCTTTAAGAAGTGGTGCATTGCCTGCACCTGTAATTATGTTAGAAAAAAGAAGTGTAGGGCCTAGTTTGGGGGCAGATAGTATCAGTGCCTCTATGTTGGCTCTAGCTTCTGGATTTTTACTAGTAGTTATATTTATGGTTATGTATTATGGGCTTGCTGGAGTTATCTCAAATATTGCTTTAGTGACGAATCTTTTTATAATTATTGCAGTTATGGCAATGTTTGGGGCAACTTTAACGCTTCCTGGTATGGCAGGTATTGTTCTTACTGTTGGTATGGCAGTTGATGCGAATGTAATTATAAATGAAAGAATAAGAGAACTTTTAAAAAAAGGTAAAAGTGTACATAAATCAATTGAAGATGGTTACAAAAATGCAATGAGTGCCATTTTAGATGCGAATATTACAACTTTATTAGTTGCGATTATTTTATATGTTTACGGAACAGGCCCTATTAAAGGTTTTGCAATTACTATCAGTATTGGCATCTTAGCTTCTATGATTACTGCTATTATAGGAACACATGGGATATATGAGGCATTACAAAATAAA
The DNA here is from genome assembly GCA_963934755.1 of uncultured Arcobacteraceae bacterium. Taxonomy (GTDB): domain Bacteria; phylum Campylobacterota; class Campylobacteria; order Campylobacterales; family Arcobacteraceae; genus JAIOSF01. The sequence continues at coordinate 6,255 of CAWVZX010000052.1, forward strand.
ATATCAAAAGATAAAAAACTAAAAAAATGGTTTGGAGTTAACTAATGGAAATATTTAAATCAAACAAAACATATAATTTTATGGGTAAAAGACTACCTTTTTTAGCTTTTTCGTCTATTTTAGTAATTGCTTCATTTGTATTGTTATTTACAAAGGGGTTAAATTTAGGAATTGATTTTTCTGGTGGAACTTTAGTACAAGTACAATATACAAAAATAGCGCCTATTCAAGAAATAAGAAACATTTTAAATAATGACATTAGATTTGAAAAAGCTACTGTTACAGAATTTGGTTCATCTGATGAAATTATCATAAAAATACCTTCTACTAGTACAAAAATAGAAAAAGATATTGGTGATGATCTTCGTGTTACATTAAAACCGACGGGTGAGTATAAGATTCGTAGAGTTGATATGGTTGGACCAAAAGTTGGTAATGCTTTAAAAGAAAAGGGTATTTCTGCACTATGTTTCGCTCTTTTAGTCATTTTAGTTTATGTATCTTTTAGATTTGAGTGGCGATTTGCTGTCGCATCTATATTGGCGCTCATTCATGATATTTCTATTGCTTTAGGCGCAATTGTATTATTTAGCATAGATGTAAATTTAGATATATTAGCAGCCATTTTAACAATTTTAGGCTACTCACTAAATGATACTATTATTGTGTTTGATAGAATTAGAGAAGGTGTCACAACATCTAAAGAAAACGAATTAAATATCGTTGTAAACGAATCTGTTTCAAATACTTTAAGTAGAACGACTTTAACTTCACTGACTACATTCTTTGTTGTTTTAACATTATATTTATTTGGTGGAGAGATAATCAATGCATTTAGTTTTACATTATTAGTGGGTATTGTTGTTGGTACATATAGTTCTATCTTTATCGCCGCTTCATTTTTACTACAATTAAATTTCTCTATTTCAAGATATAGAGAAAATGAAGCCTTGAAAGAAAAAAGATCTAAAGATAAAGATAAACTAAGAGCACAATTTGAACACGGGTCAGTTTAAAAATGAAATTGTTTGGAACTGATGGAGTTAGAGGAAAGGCTGGAACTTTTTTAAATGCAATTACCGCTTTAAAGTTAGCTCAAGCTACTGGTATCTATTTTAGAAAACATTCTAAAACAAAAAGAATTCTTTTGGGTAAAGATACTAGAAGAAGTGGGTATATGATAGAAAATGCACTTGTAAGTGGTTTTACAAGTGTTGGATACAATGTTATTCAAATAGGACCTATGCCAACTCCTGCTATTGCTTATTTAACGGAATCGATGAGATGTGATGCTGGTATTATGCTAAGTGCTTCTCATAATTCATATGAAGATAATGGTGTAAAATTTTTTAACTGCTATGGGGATAAATTAAGTAATGAAATTGAAAAAGAGATAGAAAATATTTTTTTTGATGAAGCTTTATTATTAGCTTCACAATGTACCGATAAAGAAATTGGTAATGCCAAAAGAATTGATGATGTTATTGGTAGATATATTGTATCTATTAAGAGTTCTTTTCCCAAAAATCTTACTTTAAATAATATGCGAATTGTTCTTGATTGTGCTAATGGTGCTGCTTATAAAGTGGGCCCTACTATTTTAGAAGAATTAGGTGCCGATGTTATTGTGGTAAATGATAAGCCAAATGGTTTTAATATCAATGAAGAATGCGGAGCACTTTACCCTAAAACTTTAGGAAAGTTGGTTATTAAGCATAGTGCAGATATAGGTATTGCACTTGATGGTGATGCCGATCGATTAGTTGTAGTTGATGAAAAAGGTAATGTTATAG